>NZ_SSDM01000364.1:0-37926 GCF_004794375.1 Microbacterium sp. K35
CCACGACCCAGCCATCACAACCAGGCCCGCAGGGCAACTTCTCTATCTTAGCCATCCCGTTTCCGTTGTCAAATCGCCGTTCGGCGACCTGCTCGAGGGAACGAGTCAGCACCTTCATCCGGATTGCTCTAACGAGCTCTTCTGGAATCGGGAGGTGTTCGATGCTTGACGGGAGCCGGTCCGAGGACCTCCGCTCAACCGTTTGGGGCGAACAGGTAATAACTTACGTGGATTCCGGGGGTCGGGCAAATCGCCCCATCCGCCCGGGCGTGTCGCACCCCACCCGGTGGATTCCGGCTCGGATCCTACGCAGCGGTCGCCGGGCGACGGGTCCGCGACGCGCGCTCACGTTCTGCTGCAGCATCGAACCATTCGCGCCGAGATGATGCTGCGGACGGAACGGAAGCCCCGGGCGGAGACGAAGAAAGCCGCCGGTGACCCGGCGGCTTTCTTCATGTGTTGTTGTGGACCTAAGGGGATTCGAACCCCTGACCTCCTCGATGCGAACGAGGCGCGCTACCAACTGCGCCATAGGCCCGTGAACGAGTTCTACGTTATCACGATGCGCGGGGTGCTCGTGTCGGCGCAGTCAACCAGCCGCTCGCCGTGCGAGAAGCTCGCGAACGTGCGCCTCGATCTCGGCGTCGTCCACGAAACCCATCCGCGCGTACGGAGAATCCGCCGCGGGTGCGGGGATCGCGACGGGGGGAGCGGGAGCGAGGCGCTCAGCGCGCTTCCGCAGCTCGGCGCGTCGCGCGGCGTCACGTCGCGCCTGCTGCGCATCCATCTCGGCACGCGCGACGTGCGCTCGCGAGCCGGTGACCGAGACCATCGGTTCGGGAAGCGGGCGCGGCGTCCAGGTCGCCCGCCCCTGGTCGTGAAGCTCCGGAGCGACGCGCTGCGCTTCCGCCGGCACCGCGACCCGGGGTCGGCGAGCCGCGCGTACCGCCACCGACGCCATGCGCTGCAGGATCAGTGCGGCGATGAGGGTGAGCGCGCCGCCCACCCACAGGAGCACGGAGGATCCGGCGGCAAGGAGCTGCCATATGCCGAGCCCGGCGGCAACGAGGCCGAGCAGAAGCGTGGACGTCGCAAGCATCCGCGTCCGCCGACGCGCGCGTGCACGCCGGACCGCCGGGTCCGCCTTGGTGGCAGCGAGCTGCTCGCGCAACGCCTCGAGCTCGGCCGCCTCGCGCTGCGACTGCACGCGCTTCGCGAGCTTCTGCTGAGCGAGCACCGTCCGGGCATTGAGCTCGACGTGCACCTCGCTCGGCGTCTCACTGGTCTCTGCCAGCACGCGGAGGGCCTGGTTCAGCCGCACGGCGTTGCGCTCCGCGGCGTTGTACTGGAAGCGTCCGCGCCAGGACGGCAGGAGATAGAGCATCCACAGGAGCACGGCGACGAGCACGATCACTCCCCCGCTCAGCACCGGCCCGTCCATAACGACAACGGTAAGGGCAGCGGGGTGGCGCCGCCGTGCAGCCGGGCGCGTGTCGCGGTGTGTCCGGGCGGAATGGGACTCGATCAGAGCGAGATGCGGTCCGAAGGAGGGACGGCCGCGGCCTCAGGTGGGACCTGACCGCTCAGCCAGCGGGCGAGCACACCCTGGGGCACGTCTTCCCGGGTGAGTGCGAAAGCGTAATGATCGCGCCAGTCGCCATCGATGTGGATGTACCGGCGACGAAGGCCCTCGTACCGGAAGCCGAGCTTCTGCACGACGCGGAGACTCGCGGCGTTCTCGGGTCGGATGCAGATCTCCATCCGATGCAGACCGTACTCCGTGAAGCAGGCGTCGGTCGCGAGGGCGACAGCGGTCGGAGTGATCCCCCGCCCGGCGAACCGCTCGCTGACCCAGTAGCCGATGGTCGCGGAGCACAGGGATCCCCGCGCCACTCCCCACACGTTCAGCTGCCCCGCGATCTCACCGTCGCACTCCATGACGAACGGATAGCCACCGCCGTCACGGTACTGCTGAAGCAGGCGCCGGATGCTGAGGCGCATGTCGAACGACACGGCGCCATGCGGCACTGTCGCCTCCCACGGCTGCAGCCACGACCGGTTCGTCAGCAGCTCGTGCTGAAGCGGCCTGGCGTCCTTGGTCCTGATCAGGCGCAGCTCAACCGGCCCGTGCCGCATCCCCGCCATCATCTCCATGCCGCACCTCGACCGCCCGCGCGATCGCCTAGAGGCGCTCCGCGAAGTCCTTCAGCCAGGGGCGGAGCTCGGCTCCGAGATCATCGCGGTCGGTCGCCAGCTGCACGATCGCCTTGATGTAGTCCACGCGGTCACCCGTGTCGTAGCGGCGCCCGCCGAACACCACGCCGACGACGCCGGGACCGCCCTCGGCCGTCGCGAGCTCCTGCAGCGCGTCGGTGAGCTGGATCTCGCCGCCCTTGCCCGGCTCGGTCCGCTCGAGGATCTCGAAGACGGACGCGGGGAGCACGTAGCGGCCGATGATCGCAAGGTTCGACGGCGCATCCTCCTTGGCGGGCTTCTCGACGAGACCGGTGACCCGCACCGCGTCGGATCCCTCGATCGGCTCGACGGCAGCGGCGCCGTACATGTGGATGCTGTCCGGGTCGACCTCCATGAGCGCGATGACGGCCGCGCCCGTGCGTTCGTGCTGGGCGATCATCTCCGTGAGCAGCGGGTCGCGCTCGTCGATCAGGTCATCACCCAGCAGCACGGCGAACGAACTGTCACCGACGTGCGTGCGGGCACGCAGCACCGCGTGCCCGAGCCCCTTGGGCTCGCCCTGACGCACGAAGTGGATGTCGGCCAGATCGCTCGACTTCATCACGCGCTCGAGCCGACCGGTGTCGCCCTTCTCCATGAGCTTGACCTCGAGTTCGGGTACCGAGTCGAAGTGGTTGGAGATCGCGTTCTTGTTCCGCCCGATGATCACCAGGATGTCCTCGATGCCGGCATCGGCAGCCTCCTCGACCACGTACTGGATCGCCGGCTTGTCCACGACGGGGAGCATCTCCTTCGGCATCGCCTTCGTCGCTGGCAGGAAGCGGGTCCCCAGTCCTGCGGCGGGAATGACGGCCTTGATCTTCTCGTTACCCATCCCCACAGCCTACCGCCGGGCCCCGCCCTAGACTCGGAGCATGTGGAAAGACGTCGAGCACGCCAAGCGAGCCCTTCGGGCAGACCTGCGTGAACGGCGTCAACTCCTCTCCGACCCGCAGCGTGAGGCGGCGGCGAACGCGATCGGCGAACGCCTCGACGCGCTGGTGGATGAGCTCGGCGCACGGTCGATCTCCTGCTTCCTCTCGACCACCACCGAGCCCGGGACGCGCGACTTCGTGACCCGCGCTGTGCGGCGGGGAATCCGCGTGCTGCTGCCCGTCACGCGCGCCGACGGGCTGCTCGACTGGGCGGTCGCCGACGACACCGACGAGGTCGCCGAGGGTCTGCACGGACTGCCGGAGCCGACCGGCGAGGTGCTCGGCCCGATCGCGGTGAACGACGTCGACCTCATGATCGTCCCCGCCGCCGCCGTCGACCGCTCCGGCATGCGCATGGGCTGGGGACGCGGCTACTTCGACAAGACGATCGGCTCCATGGAGAAGTGCCCGCCCGTGTATGCCGTCATCTATGATTCCGAGATACTCGACGCACTGCCGCGGGAGGTGCACGATCAGCCGGTGGACGGCATCGTCACCCCGACGCAGACCCTGAACCTGTCGCCCCGGCGACGCTGAACCGCAAGGACCCCATGCCCACCTACGCCTATGCCTGCACGACGTGCGGGCACCAGTTCGACGCTGTCCAGAGCTTCTCCGACGACGCGCTCACGGTCTGCCCCGAGTGCGGCGGCCCGCTGCGCAAGCAGTACGGCTCCATCGGTGTGACCTTCAACGGCTCCGGCTTCTACCGCACGGACTCGCGTGCCGGAAGTGGCACATCCGCGACGGGTTCGGCATCATCGAAGGCGGGTTCGACGACGGGGGCCAAAACGACCGCCGCATCGACCCCGGCCTCGAACTGAGGTCGAACGATATTTGGGGGTTTCCCGTGATCAAGGGATTCAAAGAGTTCATTCTGCGCGGCAACGTCATCGACCTCGCGGTCGCCGTCGTGATCGGCGGTGCGTTCACCGCCGTCGTCAACGCGATCGTCGCCAGCATCATCAATCCGCTGGTGTCGCTGTTCTTCGTCGCGGACGCAGCGGGGAAGTTCGGCCCGAAGATCACCGGCCTGTACGGGCAGGAGGTCACCTTCCCGATCGGTGACCTGATCACCGCGATCATCAGCTTCCTCGCGGTCGCCATCGTGGTGTACTTCGCCTTCGTGATGCCGATGAACATCTACAAGGAGCGTCGCGCGAAGAAGAACCCGGTCGTCGAGGAGGCCGCCCAGGCCAGCGAGACCGAACTCCTCGCGGAGATCCGCGACCTGCTGCAGAAGCAGCAGCGCGGCGCCTGACACCGGGCCGCGCCCCCACGCGGCACAGAACTCACGACGCACGGCCCTCCCGAGGGCCGTGCGTCTTTCTTGTGTAGGGCACTGCCGTGTCAGTAGTGCGGCGGCACGTCGCGCAGGAGTTGCTCGTCGTTCGGGCCCTTGGCGCCCGCGGGAGCGGTCCGGCGTTCGTCGCCGGTCGCGGTGGTCGCCGCCTCAGGGGCCGTGTCGCTCCCCGGAACCGGTGTCAACCGGGCGCGGCGAGCCCCGGGCACCCGAACCACGCGCTGCCGAGGCTCCGCGTCGCCGCTGTCACTCACGCCCGCGGTCGCCGAGGTCAATGGGCTGCGTGTCGTTCTCGGCCCGAGCCGTCGACTCCGCGATGCCGAGCACGGACGCGATGCGCGTCGCCACGGTGCGCGGGTCGCTGTACAGGTCGAACGCGTGCACGCGCACATAGTGCCACCCGAGGCGGCGGAGCACGTGCGGGCGCAGGCGCAGCGTCTCGCGCAACGATTCGCCGCGCGACTCCGGGTCGGACTCGATCACGACCGCCTTGCCCCGATGCTGCGCCACGAGCGGAAGCAGTCCCCGGTAATCCACGTCGACCGAGGCTCCGAGTCGTCGCAGCTCCCGCGCGAGGGCCAGCGTCAGAGGATCGGCGAGATCCTCCAGACGTGCGTCACGCGCGCGCGTGGCCAGACCGCCCAGGATCGACATGAGGGTGGCGGCGCCGTGCTCCAGCCGACCGTCGTCGAACGCCGACGGTCGGATCGACGACACCAGGACCATCGACCGGCGCGCCCTGGTCATGCCCACGGTGAGCAGACGCTCGCCGTCCGGGGTCGACAGGTCGCCGAAGTCGCTGAGCACCCGTCCGTGCTTGGTCAGACCGAATCCGAGCGAGAAGATCACGCGGTCGCGGCTCTCCGCCACCGACTCCTCGAGCGTCAGGACCGCGAACGGCTCGGCGGTGTCACGGCCCACGAAGTCCGCGACATCCGAGCGACCGGCGAACGCGGAGGTCACCGCCGCGCGCACCCGCTCGGCGTGGCGCGTGCTCGCCGTGACGACCATGAGCGACTCGGCGGGACGGTGGACGGCATGCTCCACCACGAGCGTGACCACCCGCGCGACCTCGGCGTCCGGGCTCTCGACCGCTCCGGAGACGGGGTCGGGAGTGCCTGTTCCCCCCTCCACGTAGTCGACCGTGAGGCTGCCGCGGCCGAGATAGGACCCGGCCCACGGGAGGGAGACGATCTCCCCGCCGTAGAACGCGTCGTTGATGAGCTCCGCGAGGTCCTCACCGCCGGCGCGATAGCTCCGGGTGAGGGTCATCACGGGCAGCAGCTCGGACAGGCGCTCGAAGACCGACACCTCGTCGAACGGGACCTCGGCCTCCCACTCCTCGGACGGATCGACGGCGATGTGGAACGGCGTGGGCCGCTGTGTCACCGGATCACCGAACGCAACCACCTGGCGCGCGCGACGGATCGCCGGGGCGGCCTCCGCGAGATTGATGGCAGCGGCGTCGACCAGCAGCACGGTGTCGAACTCCACCGAGTCAGGGATCTCCGGCACGAGGTACGGCGACGAGATCCACACCGGGGCGAGCACGTCGACCAGGGTCGGCGCCGCGCTCACGACCTCCGCGGTCGTGGTCGACGGCTGGGTCAGCGCACGGCGCAGATGCTGCGACTGCTGCGGCTCGTCGACGATCGCGATACGCCACTGGTTGGCCAGCTGCCACGCCAGCAACGGTCCCGCCATCGCCGCATGCGCCTCGTCCACCAGCCGGAAGTCGCGCTCGAGCCGGTCGACGACGGCCGTGTTCGCGCCCAGCAGGGACCGGTTGTCCTGCAGCGCCCGCTCCAGCAGCGACTGCCACCACGCGAACTCGAGCTCCTCCCCCACCTGGGCCTCGGACACATGTCGCACCGAGAGCTCAGTGAGCAGCGGCTCCAGCCCGAGGAGAGCCAGCTTGTCGCGCAGCTGCGCGCGCTCCACGAGGTTCTCGAACACCTCGGACTTCGCCGCGAGACCCGCCAGCATCCGCACCAGCCGCGCGACAGGCAGGGAGGACAGAGGCTCACGGCGCCCCAGGGCCGCATCCAGTTCCGCCAGCTCCGCCTCGACCCGCTGCCAGGCCACGTAGACGTCGGCGAGCCCGAGCGGGATCTCCGGAGCGACGCCCGCATCGACATAGCGCTGCCACTGCGTGCGCTGCGTCTGGATGCGCAGCAGCGCCTCGTGCATCTCGGTCACGTGCACACCCGGACGCACGTATTCCTTCGCCAGCCGTCGCAGCCGACGACGGTTCGCGCCGGACATCCCCGGCGCATCGCGTCGTGAGCCGTGCGCCTGGATGAGCTCGCCGAGCGGCCGTTCGAACACGGTCGGGCTGAAGCGATCGAGCGTGTCGCGGATGCCCTGCAGCAGGCGGAGGTACTCGCCGAGCTCGTCGATCGTGGCGAAGGGGCGCATGTGCGTCTGTGCGATCAGCTCGTAGCCGCGCTCCAGGAGTGCCGGGACGCTCGTCGCGTGCAGTCGCCCGGCGAGCTCGTGTGCGGCACGGGCGGCCTCGGTGCTGGCGAACGTGACGCCGTACCAGGGAGAGTCGTTGGGCCCGACGCGGAACTCGCCGAGACGAGCCGCGTGCGCGAGGGCCTCGGCTGCGTCCGTCCGATCGGCGGCGAGTCGCCGGAGCGCGTCGATCCCCAGCCTCGCTGTGGTCGAGGGCGGAACCGGAAGGGAGGCGAGGCGGGTGAGATGGCGCGTGGCGTCGAGGACCGAGGCGTCGAGCCCCGGCACGGGTGACGTCAGTGCCTCACGGTAGTCGCGCAGCACAGTGCGGAGCCGGACGAGTGCGTCGTCGACCTCGCTCACCTTCGGCGCCGTCGCCTTCTCGTTGCGGCCGATCGCCTTCACGAGGTCGCGTCGCACGCTGGCGGGCGACACGGCGAGGCTGTCCAGCCCGATGCCGGCGAGACGGTGGCGCACGCCGTCGAGAGTGGACCGTCGCGCTGACACCACGAGCACGCGCTTGCCCGCCCGGACCAGCTCGCCCATGGCGTTGATGACGGTCTGCGTGCCCCCGGTCCCCGGAAGCGTCGCCACAGTCAACGAGTGCCCGGCCGCGATGCGTGCGAGCACCGCCTCCTGTTCGGCGTCGGCATCCAGAAGAAGGTTGTCCGACGCGGGGGCACGATCGTCCGGGCCCGTGTGATGCGGCACCGCCCGGGGCGCAGCGAGCTGTTCGCGATCGCCGACGTGGCCGCCGAGAGCGTTGAGCACGGTGTGGTCGAGGGTTGCGCCATCGCGGGACATGGCGGAACCGACGTCGGCGAAGGTCGATACGACGAGGCGCGGCTCGACGGAGAAGGTGTCGATCGATCGCGTGAGCGCGCGGAGACTGTCGATCACCGGCTGCGGCTTGAAGATGCCGCCGTCGTACGCGAGAGCAGCGAGGGCATCGGCATCGATCGTGAGACCGAAGTGCTCCCTTGCGATGCGCACGAGCTCGGGGTTCACCTCGAAGGCGCCCTGGAGCTTGAGCTCGAAGTCGGTATGGTGACGGCGGATCGCGAGCGGCCGCAGCAGCACGGGCGCGGCGAACCACGCGCCACCGATCCGCCATCGCGCGACACCGACCGCCAGGTGCACGGCCTCGATGCCACGGACCGTGCGCAGCTCGGTGTTCTTCGCGGTGATGCGCTCGGCCGCGAGTCGGGCGGTGCGCAGTCCCACCTCGTCGCGGAAGAGGTTGGACAGCAGCGTGGACTTGCCGGTGATGAACTGCGGGAGGCTGCCGGGGTGGGCCTTGGAGATGTCGATGCCGGACTCCGGCCCGTCACGGAAACTGGTGAGCGGGGAGGGACCTCCGAGATCAGCCGCCTCCGCCTTCAGCCTCGTCCGCTCGGCCTCGGCGGCATGCGCGATGTCCACGCCGGTCGAGGTCTCGTGGAGGTCGCCGAGAGGCACAGCGGTCTCCGCCGCCGTGCCGTCCGCAGACTTCCCTTCACGTCGCCACACACTCACACCCTAGGCGCGCGACCGCCGGAGGCCGGTATCCCTGGCGGGTTTCCGCCGAAAATCCGCGCGTCCGTCCGGCGTTCACCCTCCCTCCCCCGCCAAGGCCTCGGCTCAGGTTCTCCACGGTCCGTGAAACGCCACGAGCGCAGCATCATCCTCATCGGCCGCGCCCACCAGGATGGTGCCATGAGCTTCCGCTACGACTTCGCCCCGACGCCGTTCGGCGATGCCCTCGCCGTGTTCTCCGACGAGGGCATCGTGCGCTTCGACCTCTCCGAGTCGCAAGACCCGAGCGTCCCCTGGCTGCTGGAGGGGGTGTCTCGGCAGCTGGGCGCCGTTCCCGCCCCTGCCCCCGGCGCCGCCGACGAACTGGCGCAGCTGCTCCTCGACTACTTCGACGGCGATCCGGTGCGGTTCGACACGCACCTGCGCATCGACTGGCGACTCACGGACGGCTTCGCGCGGCGAGCGCTGCAGACCATCTGCGAGATCGAGTGGGGGCAGACCATGAGCTATGGGGAGGTCGCGATCCTCGCCGGCCACCCCGGAGCGGCCAGAGCGGTCGGCACCGCCTGCCGCGTCACACCCTTCTCCATCATCGTCCCGGTCCATCGTGTGGTGCGGTCCGACGGATCACCGGGCCAGTACGGCGCACACCCCGACCGCAAACGATTCCTCCTCGACCTCGAGTCGCACTGAGCCTCCCGACCCCACGCACCCGACCCCGCAGGGAGGTGGACCCGGCGAGTAGGCCGCCGGGTCCACCTCCCCGTTCCGCCGAGGCGACGGGGTCTCTAGTGGTCCACCGCCTTCTCGGCACCGAAGCCGGTGAGGGAACGGACCTCCATCTCCGCAGCGAGCTCGGGCGACTCGCGTCGGGTGCTCGTGACCGTGCCGAGCCAGCCGAGGAGGAAGCCCAACGGGATGGAGACGATTCCCGGATTGTTGAGTGGCCACACCGCGATGTCGATGCCGGGGATCATCGACGTCGGCGTCCCAGAGAAGACCGGAGACAGGACGATCAGCAGGATCGCCGAGCCCAGGCCGCCGTACATGCTCCACACCGCGCCACGCGTGGTGAACCTCCGCCAGAACAACGAGTAGAGGATCGTCGGCAGGTTCGCCGACGCCGCGACGGCGAAGGCGAGCGCCACCAGGAACGCGATGTTCTGCCCCTGAGCGCCGATACCGCCCACGATCGCGAGGATGCCGATCACGATGACCGTGCGACGGGCGACGCGCACCTCGCCGTTCGGATCGGCCTCGACCGGGTTCCCCGCGGCATCCTTGCGTCCCTTCTGGATCACGTTGGCATAGATGTCATGGGCGAACGACGCCGCAGCCGTGATGGTCAGCCCGGCGACCACCGCGAGGATCGTGGCGAACGCGACGGCCGAGATGAAACCGAGCAGCACGGGGCCGCCGAGCTGCAGCGCCAGGAGCGGTGCCGCCGAGTTCACCCCACCGGGTGCTGCCGCGATCACCTCCGCTCCGACGAGCGCGCCGGCGCCGTAGCCCAGTACCAACGTCAGCAGGTAGAAACCGCCGATGAGCCAGATGGCCCACACCACAGACCGCCGCGCCTCCTTGGCCGTCGGCACCGTATAGAACCGCATGAGCACATGCGGCAGACCGGCGGTACCGAGCACCAGGGCCATGCCGAGGGAGAGGAAGTCCCACGGATTCGCCCCGTACTGCAACCCGGGCGCGAGCACCGCGTCACCCTTGTCGGAGTTGGCGACCGCAGCCTCAAGCAGCGTGTTGAGGCTGAACCCGTTGAGCGCGAGCACCCAGATCGTCATCCCGAGAGCGCCGCCGATGAGCAGGACCGCCTTCACGATCTGCACCCACGTGGTTCCCTTCATCCCGCCGATCAGGACGTACACGATCATGAGGATGCCGACCACCGCGATCACGATCGACTGTCCGACGCGCCCGTCGATGCCGAGCAGCAGCGAGACGAGCCCGCCGGCGCCGGCCATCTGCGCGAGCAGGTAGAAGAAGCACACCGCCAGGGTGGTGATGGCCGCCGCCATGCGCACCGGGCGCTGCTTCAAGCGGAACGACAGCACATCCGCCATCGTGAACTTCCCGGTGTTGCGCATGAGCTCGGCCACCAGCAGGAGCGCGACAAGCCAGGCCACGAGGAACCCGATCGAATAGAGGAAGCCGTCGTACCCGTTGATGGCGATCGCACCGCAGATGCCGAGGAAAGACGCGGCGGACAGATAGTCGCCGGCGATCGCGAACCCGTTCTGCGGCCCCGTGAACGAACGCCCCGCCGCATAGTAGTCCGCCGCCGTCTTGTTGTTCCTGCTCGCGCGGATGACGATGAACAGGGTCACCGCCACGAAGGCCAGGAAGATCGAGATGTTGAAGACCGGATTGATCTCGAGGGCGACGGTGTCGGTAGCCGTCCGAATACCGATCATGCGTCGGCCTGCGCCTTCTCCAGTTCATCCCTGATCTCGGTCGCCAGCGGATCGAGTCTGCGATTTGCAAATGCGACATATGCCATGGTGATCGCGAATGTCGTGACGAATTGTCCCAGTCCGAAGAGCAGACCGACCGTGATATCGCCCCACACCCGCTGCGCCATGAAGTCGCGCGCGAATGCGGCCAGCAGCACATAGACGAAGTACCAGACCAGGAAGAAAGCAGCCAACGGGAAGATGAACGATCTCTGCGTTCGCTTCAGCCGGACGAATCGCGGAGACTGTTCGACGGCGACGTAGTCGATCGCTCCGCTCTGAGGGGTCGGTTGATGGTCGTTCATGGGGCCTCCTTGCCACATGTCCCGTGCTCGCGCGGCTCGATCCGCCCGAATGGTAGGGTCGACGCTACGAAACGGGGAACGGCGCCGTCACCCCCGAAAGTAGGTATTCCGTGACCTCTCCGATCGCCGCTGAGACCGAGGCGGATCTCGTCGCCAATGCGGTGCGCGAGCTCGCACGACGCACACGGTTCCCCGTGGCCTTCGGCGGTCTCGTGGAAGAGGGCGTGGTGAGCGTCACCAGCATCGTCGGGGCCCGCACCCGGTCGCTCGACGGGCTGCGCGTCCGACCGGAACGGGGTCTCGGCGGGCGCGCCATGATGGAGTTGCGGCCGCGCATGACCAGCGACTACGGCTCCTCACGGCAGATCACGCACGACTACGACGTCTTCGTCCTCGGCGAGGGGCTGCGCACGCTTCTGGCCCTGCCCATCGTGGTGCAGGGACGCTCGCGCGGCGTTCTGTACGCCGGCGCCTGGGACCACGCGCAGGTCGGCGGGGTGACCACGGCGCCCGCCATGCAGGTGGCGCAGTCGGTGGCGGACGAGCTCCGCATCAGGGACGAGGTGCAGCGGAGGCTCCGTGCGGCGACGGAAACGCCGCCGACCGTCGCGGCGCCGCAGCGCGAGGAGCTGCGTGAGAGCTTCGCCGAACTGCGCAGCATCGCCGCCGCGGTCGAGGACGTCGATGTGCGCGCGCGTCTGGCTCAGGTGGAGCGGCGTCTGCTCACCCTTGCCGGTGAGACCGTGCCGCCCACCACCGCCCCGGTGCCGGTGGTGCACCTCTCCCCTCGGGAGACGGATGTGCTCGCGTGCGCGGCGCTCGGCGCGACGAATGCCGAGATCGCCGCGCAGCTCGGCCTGAGAGAGGGAACGGTCAAGGCATATCTGGGGACCGCGATGTCGAAGCTCGATGCTTCGACGAGGCACGCCGCCGTGACGAAGGCACGCCGCGCCGGTCTCCTCCCCTGAACTGCTTCTCTCTCCGGCCGAGCGACCGTGAATTATTGCTGCGTTTGCGTGCCGCAGGTACAGTCGCATTCATGGCGAGAAGAATTGTGCATCAACTGGTCGACGATATCGACGGCAGCGTCCTGGAGGTCGGTGAAGGCGAGACCGTGCATTTCTCGTTGAACGGAACGTCCTACGAGATCGATCTGAACGCGGCGCACGCGGAGGAATTGCGCGCCGCACTCGAGCCGTATATCTCCGCGGGCCGCCGCGCCGGGAGCGGATCATCCGCGCCGTCGCGCTCGAGTTCCACCCGGAAACGGCCGGCACGCAACCCCGAAGTCGCGGCAATCCGCGCGTGGGCGAATGAGAACGGCTACACGCTCTCAGAACGCGGGAGGATTCCCGCCCCCATCCTCGAAGCCTACAAAGCGGCCCAGTGACACGGTCCCGCCCCACCTCACGGTCGGGCGGGATCTTCTTTTGCGCCGCCCGTCGCCCACGGCTCATCGCGGAGGGTGATCTCCTCCGTCATGTCCTTCAGGAAGCGGATCACGACATCACGCTCGGCCGAAGACAGCCGAGCGGCTGCATAGAAGCGCTTCGCCTGCTGTCGGCCGACGGTCTCCATCGCGGCGTGCCGCGTCTCCGGCGTGATGGTGATGGCGAGCGCACGACGATCGGTCGGATGAGGCGACCGCCGGATGTGCCCGCCCTTCTCCAGCCGGTCGAGGAGCTTGGTGGTCGCCGCCGTGGACACGCCCAGGTGATGCGCGATGCCGCTGGGGGTCGCGACCATCGCACGGTTGGCACACACGATCAGATAGTGCAGCGCACGCATGTCGGTCTCGTTGAGCTGCATGTATCGCCGCGAGGCCTGCGACAGCCGCTGCTCGGCGTCTCGAAGATCGCTCAGCGCCTCCATGACGAGAGCGATCTGGCGCAGATCCTCCGGGGGCACCCCGGTGCGATCGATCAGTGTGCTGCGCGGGTCGCTCGCGTCGACGTGGTAGATCGATCCGTGACTCAGCCCGTCTGCGCTCTCCGTCGAGGCCGATTCAGCGGAGGAGTCCGCGGCCACAGCCGCCCCGGAGCGCAGGGTGGTGCGGGGCTCGGTGTCCATGCGATCATGTTACACACGAACAGATTCATGCTAAGTTGATATTTCACCAAGTTAGCTAAAGGACGGGGAAGTCATGCAACAGGTCACGCTCCTCGCGGAAGACGGGACAGCCGTCGGCGTCCTTCCCAAGCACGAGGTCCACACGTTCGACACCCCCCTCCATCTGGCCTTCTCGTGTTACGTCCTCGACCCGTCCGGGCGCGTCCTCGTCACGCGGCGCGCCCTGACCAAGCGCACCTGGCCCGGCGTCTGGACCAACAGCTTCTGCGGACACCCTCAGCCCGGCGAGGACATGGCAGACGCGGTGCGGCGGCACGGCCTGCACGAGCTCGGCCTCCGGGTCGACCAGGTCCGCCTCGTCCTCCCCGACTACCGCTATCGCGCCGTGGATGCGAGCGGCATCGTCGAGAACGAGATCTGCCCCGTGCACGTCGCCGTGCTCGATCACGATCCCGTCGCCAACCCGCAGGAGGTGTCGGAATGGGCCTGGGTCGACCCGACGGCGCTGGCCGAGGCCGTGGCCCTCGCCCCGTTCGCGTTTAGCCCGTGGATCGTCGAGCAACTGCCACGCCTCCGCAGCCTCGGTGAGGTCTGAGCCATGAGCACGACCATCACGCACGAAGACCTCGGTACTCGGATCGAGGAGGTCCTGCGGCGGCGCTTCGCCGAGCGCGCCGTGGCCGCCGAGCATCACGGGGCCGAGTTCGCCGCGCTCTGGAACGAGGCCGCCCAGCACGCCCTCGGCGGCAAGCTCCTGCGTCCGCTCATGCTGATGGAGCTCTTCCCCGCGCTGGCGACGACCGTGCCCACCCGACGCGAGACCGAGGGCGCGATCGACGTGGCCGCGCACGTCGAGCTGTTGCACTTCGCGTTCCTGCTGCACGACGACGTGATCGACGGCGACCTCACGCGGCGCGGGCGGCCCAACCTCATCGGCTCCCTCGTGGCGCGGCGCCCCGACGAGACCGCGGCCGCCGCCCTGCACTGGGGACGCGCGAGCGCGATCCTCCTCGGCGATCTGCTCCTGTCGACCGCGGTGCTCGGCTTCGCCCGCGCCGAGGTGAGCGCCGACGGCCGCGAGCGGCTGCTGGCCCTGCTCGACACCACCGTGTTCGAGACCGTCGCGGGTGAGCACGCCGACGTCGCCCTCAGCGATGGCATCGTCACGCCCGACCTGCGGACCATCCTCGCCACGAGCGCGTCCAAGACCGCGACCTATTCTTTCGTGCTGCCGCTGCGCGCCGCTGCCGTCCTCGCCGGAGCCAGCGCGGAAGCCGAGGAGCAGCTCACCCAGATCGGCACCCACCTCGGACTGGCGTACCAGCTGCAGGACGACCTCCTCTCGGTGTTCGGCGACCCGCACGCACACGGCAAGGACGCCTTCTCCGACCTCCGAGAGGGCAAGGAGACCGCGATCATCGCGTACGCGCGCATGACGAGCCACTGGCCGAGCATCGAGCTGCGCTTCGGCATGGCCGACCTCAGCGCGTCCGACGCCGGCGACATCCGCGACCGTCTGCGCGAGTGCGGCGCCGAGCGCTTCGTCCGCGGACTCGTGCAGGAGCAGCTCACCGCCGTGTCGACCGTGCTCGCCGAGGCGGAGGAGTCCGGCACGCTCAGCCCCGCGGCCGGGCGCACGATGCTGGCGATCGCCGACCGCATCGAGGGCCGCCGCCGATGAGCCCCCGCCCCGTCGAACGCCCGGATCCCGCCGCCCTGCGCCGCTTCAGTCGCACCGCCGAGATCGCCACCACCGACGTCATCCGCACCTACTCCACCTCGTTCGGTCTCGCCACCCGGCTTCTCGGCACGCGGCATCGCCAGCACGTGCGCAACATCTACGCCATGGTGCGTATCGCCGACGAGATCGTGGACGGGGTCGCGGCCGAGGCGGGGCTGGACGCCTCGGCGCAGGCCGCGGCACTGGACTCGTACATCGCCGAGACCCACCGCTCGATGCGCACCGGGTACAGCAGCGACTTGATCCTGCACGCGTTCGCCCGCACCGCGAGGGAGTGCGCCATCGGCGAGGACCTGACGGGGCCGTTCTTCGACTCCATGCGTGCCGACATCTCCCGCGACGCCGGGTTCACCGCCTACGACGCGGACGCCCACGCCGCCTACGTCTACGGCTCGGCCGAGGTCGTCGGGCTCATGTGCCTGCAGGTGTTCCTCCGCGATGCCGACCGCACCCCGGAGGAGCGGGAGATCCTGCACCGGGGAGCCCGGCGGCTCGGAGCCGCGTTCCAGAACGTCAACTTCCTGCGCGACCTCGCCGACGACACCGACCGCCTCCAGCGCGGCTACCTCGGTGGCACCGAACGGCTCACGGACGCCGACCGCGACGCCTGGGTCGCCACGGTCGAACGCCAGCTGGCCGACGCCCGCGCCGCGATCCCCCTCCTGCCGAAGGACGCGAGGGCGGCCGTCCGCAGCGCGCTGGCGCTGTTCGCCGCACTCACCCGCCGCGTCGCGAAGACCCCCGCCGCCGAGCTCTACCGCCGCCGTGTGCGCGTGCCGGACCCGGTGAAGGCGCTGCTCGCGGCACGGGCCGTCGCGACCACCGCGTGGGAGCGTGACCGATGAGCCGCGTCGTCGTGATCGGTGCCGGTGTCGCGGGGCTCGCGACCGCGGGGCTCCTCGCCCGCGACGGGCACGAGGTCGTGGTGCTGGAGCGCAACGACCGGGTGGGCGGACGCGCCGGAACGCTCGAACGCGAGGGCTTCCGCTTCGACTCCGGCCCCTCGTGGTACCTGATGCCGGAGGTGTTCGACCACTTCTTCCGGATGATGGGCACCAGCACCGAGGAGCAGCTCGACCTGACGCTGCTCGACCCCGGGTACCGTGTCTTCCGCGCACCGGAGTCGGCGGAGGGCGCTGTCACCGTTCCCGCGGGCCGCGATGCCGTCCGACGACTGTTCGACGACCTCGAGCCGGGCTCCGCTGCCACGCTCGACCGCTACCTCGACTCGGCGTACCACGCGGGCACCATGGCGCAGCGCTACTTCCTCTACAACCCGTTCACCCGCACGCGCTCCCTCGCGGCCCCGGAAGTGCTGCGCGCCCTCCCCCGCCTGTTCTCCCTCCTGGGAACCCGACTCCAGTCGTTCGCCGCCCGGCGCTTTCGCCACCCCGTGCTCCGGCAGATCCTGGGCTACCCGGCGGTCTTCCTCGGCACCGATCCGCGCAGCGCCCCCGCGATGTACCACCTCATGAGCGCGCTCGACCTCGATCAGGGCGTGCTGTACCCGCAGGGCGGATTCTGGCGCGTGGTCGAGCGGATCGCGGCCCTGGCCGAGGACTCGGGCGTCCGCATCGTGACGGGAGCCGAGGTCACCGGCATCCTCACGCGGGACGACAGCGCCGGGACGCACGTGTGGGGCGTGGGGTGGACGGACCCCAGCGGAGACCAGCACGTGGAAGAGGCGGACATCGTGGTGTCCGGCGCCGACCTGCACCACACGGAGACCGCGCTGCTGCCGCCGTCGCTGCAGTCGTACCCCGAGTCGTGGTGGGCGCGGCGGACAAGCGGGCCCGGCGGGGTGCTGGTCATGCTCGGGGTACGGGGATCGCTGCCGCAGCTGCCGCACCACTCCCTGTTCTTCACCGACGACTGGGACGCGAACTTCGACGCGATCTTCGGGCGCACCCCGCAGATCCCCGCACCGGCATCGACGTACGTGTGCCGCCCGAGCGCGACCGACGCCGACGTCGCGCCCCCCGACCACGAGAACCTCTTCGTCCTCGTCCCGGTGCCCGCCGATGTCGACCTCGGCCATGGCGGATCGGACGGATCCGGCTCGCCGCAGATCGAAGCGGCCGCCGACGCCGCGATCGACATGATCTCCTCGTGGGCGGGGATCCCGGACCTGCGCGAACGCATCGTGGTGCGCGAGACCGTGGGACCTGCCGACTTCCACGACGACTACCACTCCTGGCGCGGCGGAATGCTGGGCCCGGCGCACACCCTGTCGCAGAGCGCGATGTTCCGCGCGCAGAACGCGTCGCGCCGAGTCCGCGGGCTGTACTACGCGGGCGCCACGACGGCGCCCGGGGTCGGCGTGCCGATGTGCCTGATCAGCGCGGAGCTGGTGCTCAAGCGCATCCGCGGCGACCACTCGCCCGGTCCCCTCCCGGAGCCGGCGCCCTCGGAACGGACGGCCCGGCCGTGACCGGCGCGATCTACCTCGGCGCCCTGCTGGTGTCGCTCGGGTGCATGCTGCTGCTGGACTGGCGCTTCCGCCTGTTCTTCTGGCGCGACGTGTTCGCCGCGGCCGTCGTGACGGTGCTCGGGGTCGCGTTCTTCCTCGTCTGGGACGTGGCGGGCATCGCCGCCGGGATCTTCTTCCGCGGTGATGCGGTGATCGCGACGGGCATCGTCCTCGCCCCGGAGCTGCCGATCGAGGAGCCGGTCTTCCTGGTGTTCCTGGTCGTGTGCACCATGGTCCTGTACGGCGGTGCCGTGCGGATCATGGAGCGCCTCCGCGCACGGTCGCCCCGCGCGGAGGTCGCCCGATGACGTATCTGCAGCTGTCCGCCGTGTTCCTGGCCGTCGCCGCAACGGGCGGCCTCGTCGCCGCGCTCGTGGCCCGGCGCGGTCCCCACGCGGGCGCTCTGACCGCCACCGCCCTGACCCTCCTGGCGCTCACGGCCGTGTTCGACACCGTCATGATCGCGACCGGGCTCTTCCACTACTCCCCCGCACATCTCGTCGGCGTACACATCGGTCTCGCTCCGCTGGAGGACTTCGCCTATCCGGTCGCCGCGGTGCTGCTGCTGCCCGCCGTGTGGACCGCCCTGCGGGCGCGACGTTCCCGTAGGGGGACCTCGGCCGCGGCGACCGCAGCCGCCACCGAACGGGAGGAGCGCGCATGAGCCGGGCGTCCGTGCCGCGCACGGGAGTCGGACACGACATCGCGCAGATCCTCCTGTCGTCGCGGCCCATCAGCTGGATCAACACCGCCTTCCCGTTCGCCGCCGCCTACCTGCTCAGCACGCGCGAGATCGACCCCACGTTCGTCATCGGCACGCTGTACTTCCTCATCCCCTACAACCTGGCGATGTACGGCATCAACGACGTGTTCGACTACGCGTCCGACCTGGCGAACCCGCGCAAGGGCGGGATCGAGGGAGCACTGCTGTCGCCGCGCATCCACCGCGCCACCCTGTGGGCCGCTGCCGCGACCAACGTGCCGTTCCTCGTCTACCTGTTCGCGGTCGGCAACCCTGCGTCGTGGTGGTGGCTCGCGGTGAGCGTGTTCGCGGTGATCGCCTACTCCGCGCCGGTGCTGCGCTTCAAGGAACGGCCGTTCCTCGACTCGATCACGTCGAGCACCCACTTCGTCAGCCCGGCCATCGTCGGCCTCGCCCTCGCGGGAGCTCCGGTCTCGGCGGCGACCGTGGTCACGCTCGGCGCGTTCTTCCTGTGGGGCATGGCGGCGCACGCGTTCGGCGCCGTGCAGGACGTGGGGCCGGACCGCGAGGGCGGCATCTCGTCCATCGCCACCGTGATCGGTGCCCGAGCCACCGTGCGCCTCGCGATCGGCCTCTGGGCGGTGGCGGGGGTTGCGATGCTCCTCACGCCCTGGCCCGGCCCCCTCGCGGCGGTACTCGCCGTGCCCTACATCGTGAACGCCGCACCGTGGTGGAACGTCACCGATGACACCTCCGGCAGGACCAACCGCGCCTGGCGCCGCTTCATCGCCCTCAACTACATCGCCGGCTTCCTCGCCACGATGATCCTCATCCTCGCCTGGGTCTCCTGACTCCGACGCCCCCGCGACGAACCCACCTCCTCCCGAAAGGAACCCGATGTCCCGCCCCGCCGAAACGCCGACCCCGCCGTCCCGAGAGCGCGTCCGTCGCCACTCGTGGCTGCGGGTCTTCCTCCCGGTCCTGCTGATCCTGGTGTGGCTGGCCGGGGCGTCGTTCGGTGGCCCCCTGTTCGGCAAGGTCGACGAGGTCTCCTCGAACGACCAGACCACGTACCTGCCCGAATCGGCCGACGCGACCACCGTGCAACAGCTCCTGGGTGAGTTCAACGACAGCGACGCGATCCCGGCCATCGCGGTGTTCACCTCGGACCAGGAGCTGACGCAGACCGAGCTCGACGCGATCAGCGATGCGGTCGCCGACGCTCCGTCGGTCGAGGGCGTCGCGGACGACGTCTCGCCCGCGCTCCCCTCCGACGACGGGAAGGCCGTGCAGGCGTTCATCCCGATCGAGGGCGACGCGGAACTCGCCGATACCACCACGGCGCTCGGCGAGGAGTTGCGCGCGGCGGTCCCCGACGAGGTCACGGTCTACATCACCGGACCGGCCGGTTTCAGCGCCGACCTGGTCGCCGGCTTCTCGGGGATCGACGGCCTCCTGCTCGGGGTGGCGCTGCTGGCGGTCCTCGTGATCCTCGTCCTGGTCTACCGGTCGTTCCTGCTGCCCCTCGTCGTGCTGTCCACGAGTCTGTTCGCGCTGTGCGTCGCGCTCCTGGTGGTGTGGTGGCTGGCGAAGTGGGAGATCCTGCTGCTGAGCGGACAGACCCAGGGCATCCTGTTCATCCTCGTGATCGGCGCCGCGACCGACTATGCGCTGCTCCTCGTCGCCCGCTTCCGTGAAGAGCTGCGCGTCGCGCAGGACAAGGGCGTCGCGCTGCGGGCCGCGTGGAAGGGCTCGGTCGAGCCGATCGTCGCGTCAGGCGGCACCGTGATCGCCGGACTGCTGTGCCTGCTGCTCAGCGACCTGAAGTCGAACAGCACGCTGGGGCCGGTCGCCGCGATCGGCATCGTGTTCGCGATGCTGTCGGCGCTCACACTGCTCCCGTCGTTGCTGCTGCTCTTCGGGCGCGCGGTGTTCTGGCCCCGCCGGCCCCGTTTCGAGCCCGAGGTCGTCGCGGAGGAGCACGGCATGCGCACCACCGGGCTGTGGGCTCGCCTCGCCGGCGCGGTGAAGAAGCGCCCCCGGGTGATCTGGATCGTGACGACGCTCGTGCTCCTGGCCGGAGCCGCCGGAGTCACCCAGCTCGACGCGGTGGGAGTGCCGCAGTCCGACCTCGTGCTCGGAGCCTCTGAGGCGCGCGACGGGCAGGTCGCGCTGGGCGAGCACTTCCCCGGCGGGTCGGGCAGCCCGGTGTCGGTCGTGGTCGACGAGGAGCGCATGCAAGACGCGGCGGACGTGCTCCTGTCCAACGACGGGATCGACGGGGTCACGGTGACCGCCGCCGACTCCCCGAGCGGCTCCGCGCCGATCGACGAGGACGGGATCACGGCGGTCGGCCCTCCGGGAACCCCCGCGCCGGATCCCACGGTCGTGGACGGTCAGGTGCTGCTGCAGGGGACCCTGACCGACGCAGCGGACTCCGCCGAGGCTGCCGCGACGGTGCGGGAGCTGCGCGTCGAGCTCGACGACCTCGGTGCGATCGTGGGCGGCGTCACGGCGACATCGGTCGACACGAACGATGCCTCGATCCACGACCGCAACCTCATCATCCCGGTGATCCTGCTCGTGATCATGCTGATCCTGATGCTGCTGCTCCGGTCGATCCTCGCCCCGGTGCTGCTGATCCTGACCACGGTGCTGTCGTTCGGAACCGCGCTCGGCGTGTCCGCGCTCGTGTTCAACGGGATCTTCGCGTTCCCCGGCGCCGACCCGGCCGTCCCGCTCTACGGCTTCGTCTTCCTCGTGGCCCTGGGCATCGACTACAACATCTTCCTGATGACCCGCGTGCGCGAGGAGTCGAAGCAGCACGGAACACGCGAGGGCATCCTGCGCGGGCTCTCGATCACCGGGGGCGTCATCACCTCTGCCGGCCTCGTGCTCGCTGCGACGTTCGCCGCCCTCTCGGTGATCCCGATCCTGTTCCTCGTGCAGCTCGCGTTCATCGTCGCGTTCGGCGTCCTGCTCGACACGTTCGTCGTGCGCTCGCTGCTCGTGCCCGCTCTCACGTACGACATCGGGAAGGCCATCTGGTGGCCGTCCGCGCTGTGGCGCCGCGGGAAGCCGTGACGACGGGATCGCGGGAAGGGTGCCCTCGACAGGATTCGAACCTGCGACCTGCCCTTTAGGAGAGGGCTGCTCTATCCTGCTGAGCTACGAGGGCGCGCACCCAGTCTACGGGACCGGGATGCGCGCCCTCGGCCGCTCAGGGTCAGGCCGCGAGGGCGAGGTACGGCTCCCACCGCGGGTCGCTCCGCTCGGACCCCCGCACCGTCCAGGCGGTGCCGTGGGGTGGGCGCGGCGTGAACCGCAGCTGCCACCGCATCTCCTGCGGCGTGCGATTGCTCTTGAGGTTGTTGCACCGCAGGCAGCACGCGACGAGGTTCTCCCACGAGTCCGCTCCCCCGCGCGACCGGGGCAGGACGTGGTCGATGGTCGATGCCGACTTGCCGCAGTAGCCGCAGCGGTGGTCGTCGCGGCGGAGCACCCCGCGCCGGGTGACCGGAACACGTCGCCCGGTCGGCACCCGCACGTAGCGGGACAGGATGATCACGGCTGGCCGGTCGTAGACACCGTGCGTCCCCCAGACGGGGTCGTCTTCGACGCGCTCGATCACGGTCGCTTTCTCATTCATGACCAGGACCAGTGCTCGCTTGAACGACACGATCGCCAGCGGCTCGTACCCGGCGTTCAGGACCAGTGTGCGCATTCGTCATCCTCTCGATCCGCCGGGACGGCTTCCCGGCACTCTCGACTCACACGGCATCGCACAGGTGGTGGAGTGCACGCAGGGACGAAAAAAGGCGCTGTCTAAAGACAGCGCCTTTCGCGCGCGGCCGGACCGCGGCATCCCTGCGGGCGATGCTGAAGGACGTGACGACCGAGGACATCCATGGTTCGGATGGTCGGTATTCGCTCCATCAGCCTCTCCCGCCTGTTCGACGACGGGTTCAGGCTAACCCATCCCACAGGGGGCAGGGCGCAACAGCGGGTGAACGATCGGAGGTGTGTCCGTCAGCCGGCGTTGATCGAGAGCCAGTTGCCCGGCTCCACCAGGCCGCCGTTGATCCACACCTCGAAGTGCAGGTGGTTCGCGGTCGAACGTCCCGTGCTGCCGACGTAGCCGATGAGCTGACCGGCCGCGACGCTCTGGCCGGCCTGCACCTGACGCGAGCCGTAGAGCATGTGGCCGTACGTGGTCTGCACGCGCTGGCCGCCGATGACGCTGTCGAGCATGACGCACACGCCGTAGCCGCCGATGTTCTCGGCCGAAGCCCGGACGACGCCGGCCGCAGCCGCGTAGATCGGGGTGCCCGCGGGTGCGAGCATGTCAATGCCGTTGTGACCGCCGCCGATGGTGCGGCTGACGTGCCACGAGCCGAGCGGCAGCGGATAGCGCACCTCGCCGGAGCCCGGCGCGGTGAGCGCGTAGCCGGCCGTGTTGAAGCGACCGCCCGACGACGAAGCCGCAGCGGTGGCGGCGGCCGCGGCGCGAGCGGCAGCGGCCTCCTCGGCCTTCTTCTTCGCGATCTCGTCGGGAGTCGTCGCGCTGAAGGTGCCGCGCACGACAGGAGCGGAGGTCGCCTCGGAAGCGACGACCAGCGACTGCGCGTCGACCGCGGCGAGCTGCTGCACCGTCGTGGTGGCGGCGTCGGCCGGCTTGGACGCGGCGTAGGCGGGAAGCGCGACGGCGGCGACCAGTGCACCGACGGCACCGAAGATCGCCACCGACCGGAGAGGCTTGACCACCTTTCGCGCCGTCACCTTCGGTGGGGTGCGGCGAGCCGGAACTCGATCTTCAGGTGTCTTCTCGGTCGGTTCGATGTCTGCGGCCAAAACGTGGTCCTCCTGGGCCTTCGCACCTCGGGTGTGCTGGCTCATCGGCGCTCTCCTCGATGGCGCGGATGGGGAATCGGGTACGAGAGTCATCCGTGCCGAGAAGGCGATGAGCCTGAAGGCGTATCTTCGCGGTCCATCCCCAACGGGCTTCTTCGCTGAGGACCTGACCGAGGTTACCGGAAGATAACGATCATGTCACCCTGGGAAACTGGCAATCCTCGGTGAGGCCGTCCGACGCCCCGAGACGGTGCGCGACGAACCGCGATTCTGCGGCGCGATCAGGCCGGTTCGCCCACCAGGAAGATGTGCGACGCGAGCTCGACGGGAAGCTCGAGCCCCTCGTCCTTGCCGTCCATCTGGATGAGGACGTAGCCCTCGTTGAACCGGAAGTCACCGCGCGCCCCCGGTACGACGCCCGCATCGCGCAGCTGCTCCAGCAGCTCGGGGTCGACCTGCGCGGGCTCGGCCAGACGACGCACCGTGCCCTCGACGGGCTCGCCCGCCGCGTTCAGACGCTGCACCAGACCGACGACGCCCTCATCGAACGTGCGGGCCGGGAGGTCGCCGAGCTGATCCAGACCGGGGATCGGATTGCCGTAGGGCGACTCCGTGGGATGCCCGAGCAGCTCGACGAGGCGGCGCTCCACCTGCTCGCTCATCACGTGCTCCCAGCGGCAGGCCTCTTCGTGCACGAACGCCCAGTCGAGTCCGATCACATCCGACAGCAGTCGCTCGGCGAGACGGTGCTTGCGCATCACGTCGACCGCCTTGCGGCGACCGGCGTCGGTGAGCTCGAGCGTACGATCCTCGGAGACCACGACGAGCCCGTCGCGCTCCATCCGCCCGACCGTCTGCGACACGGTCGGTCCGGAGTGGCCGAGCCGCTCGGAGATGCGCGCGCGCAGCGGCACGATGTTCTCCTCCTCGAGTTCGAGGATGGTGCGGAGATACATCTCCGTGGTGTCGATCAGATCGGTCATGTGCGGGCCCTCCGAAGTTCTTAGGCAAGCCTACATTCCCGCGGGGACATCGGATCGACCGCGGGCGGGGCGGCCCCGTGCGCTCCCCCTAGAATCGACCCATGGCGATCGAGATTCCCGGTGACCTCCTGCCCGCTGACGGGCGCTTCGGCTGCGGCCCCTCGAAGGTGCGGCCCGCACAGCTGGAGGCGCTGCTCTCCTCCGGCTCGTCGATCCTCGGCACCTCGCATCGTCAGGCGCCCGTGAAGAACCTCGTCGGCAGCGTGCGCGAGCGGCTCGCCGCGCTGTTCCGCATCCCGGACGGATACGAGATCCTGCTCGGCAACGGCGGCTCCACCGCGTTCTGGGATGCCGCGGCGTTCGGCCTCATCGAGCGCCGTAGCCAGAACCTCGTGTTCGGCGAGTTCGGCGGCAAGTTCGCCGCCGCCGCCGGGGCCCCGTGGCTCGAGGCCCCCGACGTGCGCAGAGCGGAGCCGGGGTCCCGCACGCAGGCCGCATTCGTCGACGGGATCGACGTGTACGCGTGGCCGCACAACGAGACCTCGACCGGCGTGAGCGCTCCGGTGTCGCGCGTCGACGCCGACGGGGCCCTGACCGTGATCGATGCGACGAGCGCGGCGGGCGGCATCGACTTCGACGTCGCGCAGGCCGATGTGTACTACTTCGCCCCGCAGAAGAACCTCGGGTCGGACGGCGGACTGTGGTTCGCGGCCGTCTCGCCCGCCGCGGTCGACCGCATCGAGCGCATCGCCGCTTCGGGCCGCTACATCCCCGAGTTCCTCAGCCTCAAGCAGGCGGTCGACAACTCCCGACTCAACCAGACCCTCAACACCCCGGCGCTGACCACGCTGCACCTGCTCGACAGCCAGCTGCAGTGGATCCTCGACAACGGCGGCCTCGCCTGGGCTGCGGCGCGCACCGCGGAGTCGTCCTCCGTGCTGTACGACTGGGCCGAGGCCTCCACCGTGGCGACGCCGTTCGTGTCCGACCCGGCACACCGCTCGCCGGTCGTCGCGACGATCGACTTCGACGACAGCATCGACGCGGCAGCGATCGCGAAGACGCTGCGCGCCAACGGCATCGTCGACACCGAGCCGTACCGCAAGCTCGGACGCAATCAGCTGCGCGTCGCGACGTTCGTCTCCATCGAGCCCGACGACATCCGTCAGCTCACGCGCTCGATCGACTACGTGCTGGAGAACCTCGGCGGCTGAGCGCCGGGACTCACTCCTCCTCGTCGACCTCGCCGGCGTCCGCACCGCGGACGTCGGCGTCGTCGTCTTCGGCGTCGTCGGCGTCTTCGTCTTCGTCTTCGGCGTCGTCGTCTTCGGCGTCGTCTTCGTCTTCGGCGGCGTCGTCTTCGGCGTCGTCGTCGACATCCGCGTCGTCGTCCTCCGCGTCGTCGGATGCGGAGTCGTCGAGCTCGTCGATGTCGACGCCGTCGAGGTCGCCGGCGTGAAGGATGTCGGACGCCTCGTCGTCATCCTCGTCGAGCTCGTCGTCCAGGACATCGTCGAGTTCGACGTCCGCGGCTCCGTCTGTCCGGTCGCCGTCATCGCCGTCCGTTGCCGCCGCAGCCGCGTCGGCGAGCTCGGCCTGGTGCGCGCGATACTCCGCCAGGCGCTCGGCCCAGGGCACCCATTCGGGCGCGAGGAGTGCGCCGTCGCCCGGCAGGAGCTCGGCCTCCAGCACCGTGGGCTCTTCGTCGTCGACGCGGGCCACCGTCACGGTCCAGTACCACCCCGGATATCCGGCCAGCCGGTTCTCGAAGCGCAGCGAGACCGATCCGTCTTCCTCTGCGATGTATCCGGCGGCCGGCCCGATGGTGGACGCGGGAGTGAACTCGCGCAGCGCTGCGAGCGCGAGATCGTGGGCTTCGACGAGGCGGGCGTCAGCCTCAGGCTTCGAGGTCATCAGCGACCTTGCGCAGAACGGCTGCGATCTTGCGGCCGTGACCGGAGGACGGGTAGCGCCCGCGACGCAGATCGCCGCCGATGCCGTCGAGCAGCTTCACCAGGTCTTCGATGATGATCGCCATGTCGTCGGCGGGCTTGCGCTTGGCCTTCGCCAGGCTGGGCGGGGCCTCGAGCACCCGCACGGACAGCGCCTGCAGGCCGCGCTTGCCATCGGCGACGCCGAACTCCACGCGCGCACCCGCCTTGATCGCGGTGCCGGCCGGCATCGCGGAGGCGTGCAGGAAGACGTCCTGGCCGTCATCGCTGGCGATGAAGCCGAAACCCTTGTCTTCGTCGTAGAACCTGACCTTGCCGGTGGGCATGGGTGAACCTCGCTGGTATCGAAAAGCAGAACAGAGCGCGCTCGTGCGCGTGCGTCCAGCCTACCGGTCGCGGGGCGAACGGAACCGACCGCGCCGGGGCGAGTAGTCTGGAGCGGATGAGCACGCAGAGCCCCGGACCGGAGGTCCCCATCCGCCGGATCGATCGCATCCTGGCGTTCACCGCACTCGGGATCGCCGCCGCCTCCGTGGTGTGCTTCTTCGCGATCATCATCGGCACCGCCACGGGCATGGACCGCGCCGCGTTCGGTGAAGGCGCGTGGCCGGTCGTCGCCGCGATCCCCTACTGGGGGCTGCCACTCGCGTTCGTGCTGATCATCACCCTGCTGATCATGAGCTTCGTCCGGAAGGGTCGCGCGCAATCGCGTCGCTGAGCCCCCGCCGATGAGCACGCACGCACGACCACTGGCCGACCGCCTGGCCGCAGCGAGCGATGCCGAGCTCCGGGAGCTGTTCGCCGCCCGCGGCGTACGCCCCGACGCGACGTGGCAGGACTTCTTCGATGCGGCCGAGGCCCTGCTGGAACCGTCCTCCCTGAGCCGAGTCCTCCCGGCACTCACCGCCGCGGAGGCCGCGTCCCTCGTGGATGCCGTCGCCGGTGAGCGGCCGGGCGAGGGCCGCGAGCGACTGGTCGCCCTCGCCCTCCTGCGCGCCGACGGGACACCGCAGCCGCCCGTGGACCTGCTTGTCGAAGGCCGCGCGCGGCCGACGCCGATCGACGCCACTCCCCCCGCGCCGTCCTCCGAGGCCACGTCCGCTCACGCCGCCGAGCGCGCCTTCACCACGGTCGCGCGCCTCGCCGACCTCCTCCTCATCGCCAGGGAGCGGCCCTTCGCCCTCCTGCTCGGCGGAGCGGTGAGCGCCGGCGAGAAGCGACAGCTCGCCGAGGCCGGGCTGCCCACCGAGGGCATCGACCTGCTCTCCGGACTCGCCGTCCGTGCCCGGCTGGCGGCCCCGGTCGACCGTCGGCTGCGCACGACCGCGCTCGCCGAGGAGTGGCTGCGCTCTTCCGTCGCCGCCCGCTGGACGCTCCTCGCGACCGCCTTCCGCGACTCCCTGCCGCGCGGTCTTCGCCCGGCGACTGCCGGGTGGATCCCGGTGTCGCAGTGGCCGCTCGCGCACCCCTGGGACGCCGCCTGGACGGAACACGCCGCTGAGCTCACGGAATCGGCCCGGCTGATCGGTCTGATCGCCGACGACGGCACCGAGCCCCCCTGGGCCGCGCCGCTCCGACGCGGAGAGCCCGCCGACGCCCGCACCCTCGTCGCACAGCTCCCGGCGGAGGTCGACCGCATCTTCCTCCAGAACGACCTCACGGCCATCGCTCCCGGTCCGCTGCAGCCCGCGCTCGACGTGCGACTGCGCACGATCGCCGTCCGGGAGTCCGCTGCACAGGCCTCCTCCTACCGGTTCACCGCCGAGTCGGTGGCCCACGCCTTCGCCACCGGGGAGAGCGAACACTCCATCCTCGACTTCCTCGGCGCGATCTCCCTCACCGGAATACCCCAGCCGCTGGGCTACCTGGTGGCGCAGACCGCCCAGCGGCACGGCCTCATCCGGGTGTCGGTCGACGGCGAGACGGGGCGCACCCGGATCGAGAGCAGCGACCCGCACGTGTTGGAAGCCCTCGCGGTCGATCAGGCGCTCCGACCGCTCGCGCTCACAGCCCACGTGGGCTCGCTCACCACGCGAGTGGCACAGGACACCGTGTACTGGGCGCTGACGGACGCCCGCTACCCCGCGAGCCTCGTCGACGAGGACGGAGCGATCGTCGTGCGCGACCGCCACCCCGCCGCTCCCCCGGCCGACGGACACGACCCCGCTGACGACTACGACACGCTGATCGCCCGGCTGCGCGATCGCCAGGGTCCGGACGCCGATGCCGCCTGGCTCGACCGGGAGCTCGAAGCCGCGGTGCGAGCCAAGGCCGTCCTGCGTGTGACGGTCGGCATGCCGGACGGATCCACGCGGGACCTGCTCCTGGAGGCCACGGGTATCGGCGGCGGACGGCTGCGCGGCCGCGACAGGGCCGCCGACGTCGAGCGCACGCTCCCGGTGTCGAGCATCCGCGCGGCGACCGTCGTGGCCCCGTGAGGCCCTGCCCTCCGGACGGCCGGTAGACTGGGCAGCTATGTCTGATGGCCCCCTGATCGTCCAGAGCGACCGCACCGTGCTGCTCGAGGTCGCCCACGCCGATGCCGAGAGCGCCCGACACGAGCTCGCGATCTTCGCCGAGCTGGAACGCGCGCCGGAGCACATCCACACGTACCGCATCACCCGCCTGGGACTGTGGAACGCGCGAGCCGCAGGGCACACGGCAGAAGACATGCTGGAGACACTCGACCGCTGGTCGCGTTTCCCGGTGCCCCCGTCGGTCGCCGTCGACCTGCGCGAGACCGTCAACCGCTACGGGCGGCTCGTCATCGAGCGCGACAACGAGGGCGTGCTGATCCTGCGGTCGACCGATCCCGCCGTGCTGGCGCAGGTCGCGAACAACAAGCGCATCCAGCCGCTGCTGATCGGCCACCCGACTCCCGAGACCTTCGTGGTCGACGCGTGGGCCCGCGGACAGATCAAGCAGGAGCTGCTGAAGATCGGCTGGCCCGCGGAGGACCTCGCGGGCTACACGCCCGGCACTCCGCATGAGATCGAGCTCGCCGAGGACGGCTGGCACATCCGCCCGTACCAGCAGGACGCGGTCGACGCCTTCGCGAAGGACGGCTCCGGCGTCGTGGTCCTCCCCTGCGGCGCGGGCAAGACGATCGTCGGGGCCGGAGCCATGGCCGCGACGAAGACGACGACGCTGATCCTCGTGACCAACACGGTCTCGGCGCGACAGTGGCGCGACGAGCTGCTCAAGCGCACCAGCCTCACACCGGAGGAGATCGGCGAGTACTCGGGGCAGTCGAAGGAGGTCAAGCCGGTCACCATCGCGACCTACCAGATCCTCACCGCCAAGCGGAAGGGCGAGTACGCGCACCTGGCGCTGCTCGACGCCTTGGACTGGGGCCTCATCGTGTACGACGAGGTCCACCTCCTGCCCGCGCCGGTGTTCAAGCTGACCGCCGACCTCCAGGCCCGCCGCCGCATCGGCCTGACCGCGACGCTCGTCCGTGAGGACGGCCGCGAGGGCGACGTCTTCAGCCTGATCGGGCCGAAGCGCTTCGACGCTCCCTGGAAGCAGATCGAGGCGCAAGGGTTCATCTCCCCGGCCGTCTGCTACGAGGTGCGCGTGGACCTTCCGCCGAGCGACCGGCTGGAGTACGCCGCGGCGACCGATGACGAACGCTACCGCCTCGCCGCGTCGGCGCCCGCCAAGATCGACGCCGTCCGCGAGCTGATCGCGAAGCACGAGGGAGAGCAGATCCTCGTGATCGGCCAGTACCTCGATCAGCTCGACTCGCTGTCCGATGCGCTGAACGCACCGCAGATCACCGGATCGACGCCGGTCGAGGAGCGCGAGGAGCTGTACCGCGCCTTCCGCGAGGGCGACATCTCACTTCTCGTGGTGTCGAAGGTGGCGAACTTCTCCATCGACCTGCCCGAGGCCTCGGTCGCCATCCAGGTGTCCGGCTCGTTCGGCTCACGGCAGGAGGAGGCCCAGCGGCTCGGACGGCTCCTGCGTCCCAAGCAGTCCGGACACACGGCGAGCTTCTACACGCTCGTCGCTCGGGACACGATCGACCAGGACTATGCGCAGAACCGCCAGCGGTTCCTCGCCGAGCAGGGCTACAGCTACACGATCATGGACGCGGACGCGATCGCCGCGGCCGCCTAGCCTCGGCGGCGCGGCTTCCGGCGCTCCGAAGGTAATCAGCAACCGCATGGCCGAAGTCACCATAATGGGGACATGACTGCTGCGCGCATCCTGGTCGTCGACGACGAGCCCAACATCCGCGACCTGCTCTCCACGGGTCTCAGCTTCGCCGGGTTCCAGGTGAAGACGGTCGCCAACGGCGCCGCCACGATCTCGGCCGTCCTCGAGGAGGAGCCGGACCTCATCATCCTGGACGTCATGCTGCCGGACATGAACGGCTTCAGCGTGACCAAGCGCCTCCGCGGCGCCGGCTTCACCGCTCCCATCCTGTTCCTCACCGCCAAGGACGGCACGGACGACAAGATCGAAGGCCTCAACGCCGGCGGCGACGACTATGTCACCAAGCCGTTCAGCCTCGACGAGATCGTCGCCCGCGCCCAGGCCATCCTCCGTCGCACCATGCAGGCCGACGAGGAGTCGATCATCCGCGCCGGCGAGCTGTCGATGGATCAGGACACCCACGACGTCTACGTCGGCAAGGAGCCGATCGAGCTGAGCCCGACCGAGTTCAAGCTCCTGCGCTACCTGATGCTCAACCCCAACCGGGTGCTCTCGAAGGCTCAGATCCTCGACCACGTCTGGGAGTACGACTTCAACGGCGATGCCGGCATCGTCGAGAGCTACATCTCCTACCTGCGTCGAAAGATCGACCCGCACACGGAGGAGTCGCTGATCCAGACGAAGCGCGGCTTCGGCTACATGCTCAAGGTCGGCAAGACGGTCTGACGACCACGCACGGAACCGCCCTCGACGGCGGGATCGCCACAGCAGGGAGGGCCGCATGGCGCACGAGCCGGATGCGGTGACCACGTGGTGGCGGCGGATCAGCCTCCGCGCCAAGGTCACCGGCGTCACGGTCGCTGTGCTCGCGCTCGGTCTGCTGGTGGCCGGGATCGGCACGGTTCCGCTGCTGCGCAACGCGCTCGTGGAGAACATCAACGCGCAACTTCCTGCCCTCGTCACGAGCGATCTGATCGAGCGCTACTTCGACACCACGACGATCGACGGCGTCACGACCTACACGCCCCGCGACGAGAAGCCCCGCGACTTCTCTTTCGCGGTGTACGACGCGGAGGGCGCGCTGCGCGCCACGGCCCCCAGCGCGTCGGGTCGTGCCCCCTTCTTCCCCGCGGAGTACTCGCTCTCGGAGGCACAGGCGAACGAGGACAAGGTGCTCGCGCTCGAGGGGGACAACGGCAGCGTCTACCACGGGGCCGTCGCCCTGGTGCAGCAGGAGGGCACGCCGCTCAGCATCCAGATGGTCGCTCTGCCGTTGGCCGAGGCCGATCGCATCATCAGCCAGTACTTCGGCATCTACATCACGATCGCGCTGATCACGATCTTCGTCGCCGCATTGCTCACGCGCGGCCTGGTGACGCTGACGTTCCGGCGGCTGGGGCAGGTCGAGCAGACCGCCATGTCGATCGCGGCGGGCGACTTCCGACAGCGCCTCACCGACCTGGAACCGACCACCGAGGTGGGCCGCCTCAATGCCGCGATCAACACGATGCTCGACCGCGTCGATCGCTCCCTCGCGCAGCGCGACCGGACCGTGCAGCACATGCGACGCTTCATCGGCGACGCGAGCCACGAGCTGCGCACCCCGCTCGTGAGTGTCCGCGGCTACGCCGAGCTCTATCGCATGGGCGCGATCACGGGCGAAGAGGACACCGCCAGGGCCATGGAGCGCATCGAGAAGGAAGCGATCCGGATGGGGGTGCTGGTGGAAGACCTGCTGGCGCTGGCTCGGCTCGATGAGGAGCGCGAGCCCACGATCGAGCCGCTCGACCTCCGGCCGATCGCGCGCGACGCGGCGCTCGACGTACGGGCGGCAGCACCCGGCCGGGTGGTCTCGGTGATCGACCGGACGCTGGAGAACGTCCCCACGGCGCCGGTGCGCACGCCGATCGTCCCGATTGAGCCCGAGCGCACGACCCCGCGCGTGCGGCCGCTCGCACCGCTGTCTCGGCTGCGCCGCCGCGCCAAGCAGAACGAGGAGCCGCCGGCCATCGACTTCAGCGAGGTGCAGGACATTCCCGTGCGGACACCGCCGATCGTGCTCGGCGAGGAGAACAAGGTGCGCCAGGTCGTGACCAACCTCTTGGGCAACGCGCGGCGCTTCTCCCCCGCCGACAGCCCCATCGAGATCGTCGTGGACTCGGATCGCCTGGCGGGAACGGCGAGTATCGCCATCGTCGATCACGGAGAAGGCGTGCCGCCGCAGATCCGGGAGCAGATCTTCGAGCGGTTCTGGCGAGCGGACACTTCGCGGGCGAGGGAGACCGGCGGATCTGGGCTGGGCCTGGCGATCGTGGCCTCCATCCTGAAGGCGCTCAACGGCGACATCGCGGTCTCCGAGAGCCCGGGGGGCGGGGCGACCTTCACGGTCACGCTGCCCCTGGCACCAGCCCAGGCCACGCCGGCCCACCTGCTCGAAGACACGCAACCGCTCGACCCGCTCGACCTGCCCTGACTGCGACGCGCGGCGCTGGCTCTGCACGGAGTCGTGAGCGGACGAGGTGTCCCCAGGACGCAGGGGTGACCCGCCTCCCGTCCGCTCCATCGACGTGGCCTCACCTACCGTCGGAAGCTCCGAGATGAAGGAGTTCCTCATGACCGTATTCACCGTCGACACCGATGCCATGCACGCCGCGCACGCCTCCACCCGCGCGACCATCGAGCGTCTCCGTGCCGAGTCATCGACGCTCATGGCGCAGCTCAGGCAGTTGCAGTCGTCGTGGGTGGGAACCGCGTCCAATGCGTTCCAGGGGTGTGCCGAGCAGTGGCAGGGCGCGCAGCTCCACGTCGAGCAGGTGCTCGACGGTATCGGCACATCGCTCGGCTCCGTCGCGACGCAGTACGCCGACGCCGACCAGTACTCGGCGAGCATGTTCCGCTGAGCGTCGGCTTCACTTCCCGTGAACACCAGAAAGCCCCCGGCCGGAGCCGGGGGCTTTCTGTGGATGCAGCGGGATCAGAAGTCCATGCCACCCGAGGGGTCACCCACGGGAGCGGCAGCCTTCTCCGGCTTGTCGGCGACGACGGCCTCCGTCGTCAGGAACAGGCCGGCGATCGACGCGGCGTTCTGCAGCGCGGAGCGCGTGACCTTCGCCGGGTCGATGATGCCCTGTGCGAACATGTCGCCGTACTCGCCGCTGGCGGCGTTGAGGCCCTGGCCCGCGGGGAGCTCGGAGACCTTGTTGGCGACGACACCCGGCTCGAGACCGGCGTTGAGGGCGATCTGCTTGAGCGGAGCCTCGATCGCCACGCGGACGATGTTCGCACCGGTCGCCTCGTCACCCTCGAGGGACAGGGCGTCGAGCGCCTTGGTGCCGGACTGGATGAGCGCGACGCCACCACCGGGGACGATGCCCTCCTCGACGGCCGCCTTCGCGTTGCGCACGGCGTCCTCGATGCGGTGCTTGCGCTCCTTGAGCTCGACCTCGGTTGCAGCGCCCGCCTTGATGACGGCCACGCCACCGGCGAGCTTCGCCAGGCGCTCCTGCAGCTTCTCGCGGTCGTAGTCGCTGTCGGTGTTCTCGATCTCGCGACGGATCTGCGTGACGCGACCCTCGATCTGGTCGGCCTCGCCGGCACCCTCGACGATCGTGGTCTCGTCCTTGGTGACGATGACCTTGCGGGCACGACCCAGCAGGTCGAGCGTCGCGTTCTCGAGCTTCAGGCCCACCTCTTCGGTGATGACCTGGCCGCCGGTGAGGATCGCGATGTCCTGCAGCTGCGCCTTGCGACGGTCGCCGAAGCCGGGAGCCTTGACGGCGACCGACTTGAAGATGCCCTTGAGCTTGTTCAGCACGAGCGTCGCCAGAGCCTCGCCCTCGACGTCCTCGGCGATGATGACGAGCTCCTTGCCGTCCTGGATCACCTTGTCGACGATGGGCAGGAGGTCCTTGATGTTCGAGACCTTCTGGTTGGCGATGAGGATGTACGGGTCCTCGAACACGGCCTCCTGGCGCTCCGGGTCCGTGACGAAGTACGGGTTCAGGTAGCCCTTGTCGAAGCGCATGCCCTCGGTGAGCTCGAGCTCGGTGCCGAAGGTCTGCGACTCCTCGACGGTGACCACACCCTCCTTGCCGACCTTGTCGATCGCCTCGGCGATCAGCTCACCGATGGCCGGGTCTGCCGCCGAGATGGACGCGGTCGCGGCGATCTGCTCCTTGGAGTCGATCTCCTTCGCGCTGCTCAGCAGCTCCTCGGTGATGGCGGCGACGGCCTTCTCGATGCCGCGCTTGAGGGAGATGGGGTCGGCGCCGGCCGCGACGTTGCGCAGACCCTCGCGGACCAGGGCCTGGGCGAGCACCGTGGCGGTCGTCGTGCCGTCACCGGCGACGTCGTCGGTCTTCTTGGCGACCTCCTTGACGAGCTCCGCGCCGATCTTCTCGTACGGGTCGTCCAGCTCGATCTCCTTGGCGATGGAGACACCGTCGTTCGTGATCGTGGGGGCGCCCCACTTCTTCTCGAGCACGACGTTGCGACCACGCGGGCCGAGGGTCACCTTGACCGCGTCGGCGAGGATGTTGAGGCCACGCTCGAGGCCGCGGCGGGCCTCCTCATCGAAGGCGATGATCTTTGCCATGAGTTTTGTCGTCCCTCCTGGACGTAGACGGTGGGTTTAGCACTCAGAGTGAGAGAGTGCTAACGCCATTCTGGCACTCGACACCATCGAGTGCAAGCCGCGTCGCCCGCCTGTGGAGGGGCGTCAGGGAGCGGGAGTCTCCTCGGACTGCTCCGGCGCCGACGCTGAGCGATCGAGGCCGATCACGACGGTGAGCTGCTTGCCGCCCGTCTCGTTCAGATCGGCGTAGAAGTCGTCCTGCTTCACCGCAGCGCCGCCGATCACCCCGGCGAGACCCACGGCCGCCTGCTCGTCCGCGTCGTCGACGTAGTAGATGGTCGTCGTGGCGAAGTCGTCGCTCGCGCTGTCCGTGGCGAACACGATTCCCGCCGGCCAGCCGGCATTGATGAGAGTGTCACGCATCTGGTCGTCGAGGCCGGAATCAGGGGTCGCGTTGAGGATCATGACCGAGTAGCTCGGGTCGATCACACCCGTCTCCTCCGGTGTCGGCACCGCGCTGGGGCCTGCCTCGGGGAACAGCTCGATGCGCCCCATGACGACCAGCGAACCGAAGATCCCGGCGATGATCAGGACGAGCGCAGCCACGAAGGACCACAGCAGGACCACCCAGCCGTTCATGCCCGGAGCCTCCGCGCGGTGGGCCCCGACGCGTCCGGAGGCGCGGGGAACGTCATCGAATCGGTCACGGGAGGGCTTGGACACCCCTCGATGCTAGCGGCACGATGCTGGCAATCCGCGACGGAGGCCAGCGAGCGGAGCGAAGCGGGTCCGTCAGCCGACGAAGCCGGGCATGCGCGCCGCCCGTCGGGTGCCCCGGGTGTCGCGGAGCCGTCGCAGCCGCCGCACCAGGACCGGGTCGAACGCCAGGGCCGCCTCGGAGTCGATGAGTCGTCCGAGCAGCTGGTAGTAGCGCGCCGCGCTCATGCCGAGGGTGCTGCGGATGACCTCTTCCTTCATGCCGCCATGCCGCGGCCAGGCGGCTTCGAGGGCGAGGATCGCGCGGTCGCGTTCCGTGAGGTCTCCGAGCATGGCTCCAGGTTAGGACGCGGTGACGCCATCGCCCGCGCGCCACTCCCACCATCGCCCGAGCGGGTCGGCCGCCGCCCGCACCCTGCCGTCGAGCGCGACCACGAAGCCGGACCATGTCGTCGCGTCCACGGACGGCCGCCACACGTCGAGCAGTCCGGGTGGGTCGATCGTGATCCATCGCGCCGGCAGCCCCTGGATCTGCGCGACGAGAGCCTCGCGCGCACGGCGGGGGATGTGGACGAGCACCCCGGGCGTCGTGACGACGGGGGTGGCACCCACGGGCACCATCGCCAGGAGCTCCTCGAGCCTCTCGGCCGCGTCGCCGGCGAGCAGCAGCGGTGGATCGGCTGCAGCGATGTCGAGCGCGGCCTCGATGCGGCGCTCGCGCCCGGACTCCCCCGGCCACACGAGCCCGCGCAGCCACCGCCGGTCTCCGTCGTCCGCGGCATCGAGCGGTGCGAGATCGATGCCGCCCCGCCACACGACCTCGGGCAGGCGAACACTCGGCATCGTCCCCGTCACCCGACTCTGCAGCACGACCGGGGAGGGACCGTCGTGCGGGTCGACGGCGAGCCGTTCGGAGCCCTCGGCCGTCACGTAGCGATACGAGTACCGGTCTGGGTACAGGCAGAGACCGGCCGATGCACCGAGCTCGAGAAGCGCGATCGGCCCCTCGATCTCGGAGAGGACCGGGAGCAGCGCCGCCAGCCGCAGCGGCTCGTTCGTCTGCAGGGACCGCGCCGCGCACTCGGCCACGAGCACGTCGGCGTGCGCCAGGACGAAGGCGCGCCACGCCGCGTAGTCCTCGAGCGGGGCGCCCAGCAGCCGGGACACCGCGAACACCAGCGGTGGCTGGCGGTGCGTCTCCGGGATGCCACGTAGCACATCGCGCAGCTGCTCGTCATCGCTGACGCCGGCCGCCCACTCCCCGTACAGGGGGCTGCGCCCGGGGGCCTCGTCGCGCGCGAAGCGGGCATAGCGCTCCCGGATCGGGTCGGTCATGCGTCCATTCTGACGCGCAGCGCCGAGACACCGCCGCAGCGTGGAGAATGGAGAGGACCCGAGGAGGACGCAATGTCGTACAGCGTGGACAAGACCGAAGACGAGTGGCGCAAGGAGCTCGGCGAAGAGCAGTACGCGGTGCTGCGCCAGGCCGCGACCGAGCGCGCCTGGACCGGAGAACTGCTCGACGAGGAGCGCGCCGGCCTGTACACGTGCGGAGCGTGCGGCGCCGAGCTGTTCAAGAGCGGCACCAAGTTCGACTCCGGGTGCGGGTGGCCCAGCTTCTACGAGTCGATCCGGCCCGACGCCGTTGAGCTCCTGGAGGACGACAGCCTGGGCATGGTGCGCACCGAGGTCCGCTGCGCGACGTGCGGCTCGCACCTCGGGCACGTGTTCCCCGACGGCTTCGGCACTCCCACGGGCGACCGCTACTGCATGAACTCGATCGCGCTGAACTTCACGCCAGACGAGTCGTGAGCGCGCTCGACGCCGTCCGCGCACGACAGTCCTGGTCGAAGGTCGGAGACACTGCGCCCGGGCGGGAAGAACTGCTGACCCTGGTGGCCGCGGCCGGACGCGTCGCCGATCACTCCTCGCTGCGACCGTGGCGGCTGATCGAGCTGCGCGGCGCCGATCGAGAGGCCCTCGGAGCAGCGATCGCCCAGGCGCAGGGCGACGACTCCCCCTCGACGAAGCCGCTGCGCGCCCCCCTGCTGATCGCGGTGGTGGCCAGCTACCAACCGAGCGAGAAGGTGCCGCGGTGGGAGCAGGAGGCCGTCGCCTCCGGCGTCGCCCACGTGCTCAGCCTCCTGCTGGACGAAGCAGGGTGGGGTGTGATCTGGCGCACCGGACATTACACGCGGTCGCAGCCGGTCGCGGCGATGCACGGCCTCGCCGACGACGAGGAGCTGCTGGGCTGGCTGTACGTCGGCGACAAACCGCCGGGGAAGTCGCCGGGCCGACGCAAGGCCGTCGACGCGCGCAGACTGCTGACGCGTCTCCCCTCGACCCAACCGGCCGTCGCCGCCGCCGAGCCCGCCGAGAACGAGAAGAAGGCCGAGGCGAACGCGGAGAAGAAGGCCGAGGCGAACGCGGAGAAGAAGGCCGCCAAGAAGGCGAAGAAGAAGGCGAAGAAGGCCGCCAAGAAGGCGAAGA
>NZ_SSDM01000365.1:0-12001 GCF_004794375.1 Microbacterium sp. K35
CCTGAGCGCGCTGCTGTCCCCGCTGCCGTTCGCCGCCCTCCTCGACCCCGCCGCGTTCCCGCAGCAGCAGGCCACCGCCGAGCCCACGTCCGCGCCGGGGTCGACACCGAGCCCCTCGCCGGGGAGCACGAACGCGCCCGCCCTGCCCGACGACGCGACGCTCACCGAGGTCGACGGCGCTCTCCCCCGCATCGTGTGGCCGGAGCAGGACCTCACCCAGGCCGACGTGACGGCGTTCGCGGGGTACCTCGGCCAGGGCACGACCACGGTCGTGTCGTCCGACACGGTCGGCGGACCCACCGCCGCACACGCCACCGCGGGCGGACAGGACCTGCTGGTGACCGACGCAGCGACGTCCGCTGCGCTCTCGGGCGCCGCCGGGGCGTCGGATCCGGTCGTGCGGCAGCGTCTGCTCGCGGAGGCCGCCGCGCAGCTGTTCCTGGCGCAGGGCGCCACGGGCGGCGCACCGCTGCTGGTCGGACTCGACCGCGACGAGACCCGCACGGCCGACGCGCTGCGCGACGCGATCTCCGCCGCCGACTCCGTCGGGTTCGAGCTGTCGACGGTCCGCGCCGCCGCTCCCGTCGCGGTCACGCTGCCGGAGGCGGCCGCCGCCCCCCGCTCGGCCGACCTCGTGAACCTGCTCACCGACGAGCAGTCGCTCACCGCGTTCTCGTCGATCCTGAGCGAGCCCGACGTGCTGCTCGCCCCGGAGCGGATGCGCATCCTGCGCACGATCGCGGTGGGGTCGTCCGACGCCGCGTTCGCCGAGAAGGTCGCGGCCCACCGCGCCCGCACGACCACGACCCTGTCGAGCGTGAGCATCCCCCCGTCGAGCACCATCCAGCTCCTCACCGCGAACGCCGACCTGCCGATCGCGGTGCGCAACGACCTCCCGTGGCCCGTGACCGTGCGGCTGTCCGCCTCGCCGAGCGACCCGCGCCTCGAGGTGAAGCCCATGATCGAGACGGTCGTGCAGCCCCAGTCGAGCACGCGGGTCAAGGTGCCCGTGTCGGCGCGGGTGGGCAGCGGCGAGCTCGACCTCCGCCTCAGCCTGTCCAGCCCCACGGGCGTGACCATCCAGTCCGAGCAGTCGGTGCGGGTGGCGGTGCGCGCCGAGTGGGAGACGATCGGGCTCGTGGTGTTCGGCGGCCTCGCCGTGCTGCTCATCGCCCTCGGCGTGGTGCGCACGGTGCGCCGCAAGCGCCGGGAGGCCATCGAGGAGCACGCGGTCGAGGTGGCCGTCGACGAGCTGATCGAGGAGAAGGAGGCCGAGGCGGCGGCGCAGGAGCGCGCACTCGACCGCGACGCCCCGCCGACGAAGGAGACCCCGTGACGAGCCTCGGACGCGCGAGCGCCATCATCGGTGCCGGCACCCTGGTGTCACGCCTCACCGGCCTGCTCCGCAGCATCGTGCTGGTGGGCGTGCTGGGCGCCGTGGGCTCGGAGGCCGCCGACGCCTTCACCTTCGCCAACACCCTGCCCAACAGCGTGTTCTCGCTGATCTCGGTCGGCGTGCTGACGGCGGTGATCGTGCCGCAGATCGTGAAGGCCACGGCCGACGCCGACGGCGGCAACGCGTTCATCTCGAAGCTGTTCACGCTCGGCACGGTCGTGCTGGTCGCGACCACCGCTGTCGCGACGATCGCCGCCCCGTGGCTGGTCGTGCTGGTCGCTGGCCGGGCGCCGCTGGAGGCGCAGGCCCTGGCGACCGCGCTCGCCTACTGGTGCCTCCCGCAGATCCTCTTCTACGGCCTGTACGCGCTGCTGGGCGAGGCCCTCAACGCGCGGCGCATCTTCGGCCCGTTCACGTGGGCGCCGGTCGTGAACAACATCGTCTCGATCATCGGCTTCCTGATCCTGGGGGCGCTGTTCGCCCCGGTGCCGACGAAGGCGGCGGAGTGGACGCCCGCGATGATCGCCACGCTCGGCGGCACGGCCACGCTCGGCATCGCGCTGCAGGCGCTGGTGCTGCTCGTGTTCTGGCGGCGCACCGGGCTGGCCCTCAAGCCCGACTTCCACTGGCGCGGCGTGGGCCTCGGCACAGTCGGCAAGCTCGCCGGCTGGACCTTCCTGATGGCGTTCGCGAGCCTGGCCGCCGGCGTGCTCCAGGGCAACATCGTGAGCGAGGCCTCCGGTTCGGGCGCCTCCGCGACGGTCACCGCGAACGCGTGGCTGATCTTCATGCTGCCGTACTCCGTGATCGTGCTGTCGATCGGGACGCCCTACTTCACGCAGATCAGCGAGCACGCCGCGGCCGGACGCGACCCCGAGGTGCGCGCCGACATCTCGCGCAGCATCCGCACGCTGCTGTTCTTCATCGTGGCGGCCGTCGCCGCCGTGGCCGCCGCTGCGATCCCCGCGTCGCGCGTGTTCACGAGCTCCGCGCCCGACGCCGAGGCCGCCGCGCTGGTGCTGCTCTGCTATCTCGTGAGCCTGATCCCGCTGACGATCCTGTTCATCGTGCAGCGCACCTTCTACGCCTACGACGACACCCGCACGCCGTTCTGGTTCACGATCTTCCAGTGCGTCCTCATCGTCGCGACGGCGCTGCTCGCGGGCGGGCTGTACCAGGCCGGGGTGATCCCGATCACGATGCTCGCGGCCGCGGTCGCCCTCGGCCAGTCCGTCGCGAGCACCCTGCAGACGATCGTCGCGACCTGGCTTCTGCATCGTCGCCTCGGCGGTCTCGGCGTGCGCACGTGGGCGACCTCGATCGGCCGCTTCGCGGTGGCGGCGATTCCCGCGGGCTTCGCCGGGTGGGGCGTGTTCCAGCTGATGGGCGGCGCCGGCGGCTGGACCGCCTCGGACAAGATCCAGGGCGCCGTGGGCACGGCGATCATCGGCCTCGTCGTGGTCGCGGTGTACATCGCGCTGCTGGCGGCGATGCGGGCGCCCGAGCTGAAGGCGGCGGGGGGCCTGGTGCGCCGTTTCCTCCCTGGTCGCTGAGGCCCGCGCGCGCCTGCCGCTGGGGAATGCCCCGCGGTTACCATGGGTTGAAGCAGTCGGACGTCTTTCGACGGCACCGCCTTTCTAACGGAGATCACATGCGTCAGGTCATCATCATCGGCTCCGGCCCCGCCGGATTCACGGCTGCCATCTACGCCGCACGCGCGAACCTGGAGCCGCTGCTCATCGCGAGCTCGGTCGAGGTCGGCGGTGAGCTGATGAACACCACCGAGGTCGAGAACTACCCGGGCTTCCCGGAGGGCATCCAGGGCCCCGAGCTGATGGCCAAGTTCCAGGAGCAGGCCGAGAAGTTCGGCACCGAGGTCCTGTACGACGACGTCACCGAGCTCGATGTCGCCGGCCCGGTCAAGAAGGTCACGCTCGGCTCCGGCGCCACGCACGAGGCGAAGACCATCATCTATGCGACGGGCTCGGCCTATCGCAAGCTCGGCATCGAGGGCGAGGAGCGCCTGTCGGGCTTCGGCGTGTCCTGGTGCGCCACGTGCGACGGCTTCTTCTTCCGCCAGAAGACCATCGCGGTCGTCGGCGGCGGCGACTCGGCGATGGAGGAGGCGACCTTCCTCACGCGCTTCGCCGACAAGGTGTACGTGATCCACCGCAAGGACACCCTGCGCGCCTCGAAGATCATGCAGGAGCGGGCGTTCGCGAACGAGAAGATCGAGTTCGTGTGGAACAGCGAGGTCGCGGAGATCCTCGGCGAGACCGCGGTCACCGGCGTGCAGCTGCGGTCCACGGTCGACGGCTCGCTGCGCGACCTGCCCCTCGACGGCCTCTTCATCGCGATCGGCAACGACCCGCGCACGCACCTCGTGCACGACAAGCTCGAGCTCACGTCCGAGGGCACGATCTGGGTCGAGGGCCGCTCCTCCCGCACCTCGGTCCCCGGGGTGTTCGCGGCGGGCGACGTGATCGACCCGACCTACCGTCAGGCCATCACCGCCGCCGGCACCGGCACGGTCGCCGCGCTCGACGCGGAGCACTTCCTCGCCGATCTGGAGGACGCCTCGGTCGAGGTCCCCGCCGCGGAGGCCGCCGAGGTCATCACGGCCTGATCATCGCTGGGAACACTTTCCCCTCGCCCGTTGTTGTAGCAGGCGAACCTCGAACAAGGAGAACTCTGATGAGTGCAAAGGCAACGAGCCAGGCGACCTGGGAGCAGGACGTGCTGCAGGCCGATGGTCCCGTGCTGGTGGACTTCTGGGCCGAGTGGTGCGGTCCGTGTCGTATGGTCGCGCCGGTGCTGGACGAGATCCAGGCCGACAACCCCGACAAGATCACCATCCTCAAGCTCAACGTCGACGAGAACCCCGAGCTCGCCATGAAGTACCAGATCACGTCGATCCCGGCGATGAAGGTCTTCCACGGCGGCGAGGTCAAGACGACCATCATCGGCGCCAAGCCGAAGTTCGCCCTCGAGAAGGATCTCGCCGACTTCATCGGCTGATCCTCCCCGGACGACGAGAAGGGGCCGCACCTCCCGGGGGTGCGGCCCCTTTCTGCGTCCCCGCCCCTCAGTGCCGAGGCGTTATGGACCAGTCTCCATTGGGTGGCGTGGATCGGTCGTTCACGACTAGCGTGTTACATGACGACTGCCTGGCTCGGCAGTTGCCGGAGTGCTCAACAGGCGGACAGGAGACAAGCGATGAACCCGATGATCGTTGGCGTAGGCGTCCTCCTTGTCGCCTCTCCGGCCATCCTCCTTGTCGCGCTCATCGTGATGATCCGGCGCTTTCGAGACAGCGTCCATGCGGAGCTTCGTCGCCTTCGAGAAGACGTGAGTCGGAAGACTGGCGAAGAACCCAGGACGGATGAGCACGGGCAGGTGATCGGCTGATCCTCCCCGGACGACGCAGAAGGGGCCGCACCTCCCGGGGGTGCGGCCCCTTCTGCGTCCCCGGCCCTCAGTGCCGCGGGGTCACGTCGTCGAGGAGCATCCCGAACGTCACGCCGTCGTCCGTCCGACGCAGCTCCGCGAAGCCGAGGCGACGGTAGAACGCGATGGCGCCGGTGTTGCGCGTCCCGGCGGTCAGCTGCAGTCCCGGCACGCCCCGGTCGCGCAGCAGCGTCGCGAGCGTGTCGATCAACCGCCGCCCCCACCCGTGGCCCTGCGCCTCGGGCAGCAGGTCGATGTGCAGATGCGCGGGGTAGCGGTCCACGAACGGCACCGGACCCTCGCCGATCCTGCGGGCGAACGCGACGATGGTCGCATCCCTGCCCCCGTCGGCACGGTCGCCCCGATGCCGCGCCTCGCGGGGAGGCCACCACGCGTGCCGGAACCACTGCTCGTACGCGGTCGTGTCGGGCGCGCACACCACGTACCCGACCACGCGGTCGCCGGCGTCGAGCACGACACACGTCTCGGGGCTCCACGCCGCGTAGGGCAGCGCGAACACCTCCCCCAGCAGCCGTGGCGAGCGGTAGAGGCCCGTGGCGTCGGCGCCCGAGTCCCCCGTGCGCAGGCACACGGCGGCAAGGTCGTCCTCGTCGCCCACGCGGAAGGGCCGGAGGCGCAAACGCACCTCCGGCCCTTCGGTCGAGCGCTCGGGGCTCACGGCCCTGCCAGCTCGGCGCCCTTGTCGCCGCGCTTGAAGCCGCACGCCCGGGTGGTGCCGGCAAGGCAGCCCTTCGCGAGCATGTTTGCGCTGTAGTAGTCGATGTACCGGAACCCGTAGGTCTCTCCGCGGGCGAAGGCCTGGCCCTGGATGGCCGCCCGCCAGGTCTCGAACGCGGCGTCGGGGATGTCCACGTACAGGTCGGGCGTGAAACCCTCCGCGTCTTCCCAGTTGTCCGCGTGCAGGAACTGCGAGATGCCGTGGCGTCCGTACGGGCTGTCCACGGGGAGAGACGCGAGGAACCGGCCGCGCTCCGCGAGGATCGCCGCGCGCTCGTGGTCGCGGTGGATGCTCGTGGTCCAGTGCGTGATGAGGATCTCGGGCTTCTCCTGCCGGATGATGTCGGCGATCTGTTCCGCGGCGGAGTCGTCGTCGGGCAGGAAGCCGTCGGAGTAGTCCAGCACGCGGAACTCGGCACCGATCGCCGCCGCGAAGGCCTCGCCCTCCGCCACCTTCTGCTTCCGGTACTCGTCGGGCGCGATCGTGGGGTGGCCCCGCTCGCCGTAGGTGCACGCGAGGATGATCGCCCGGTCCCCCTCCTGCACCATCTTGGCGAGGGTCGGACCCGCCGTGAGGTCCATGTCGCCGATGTGCCCGCCGATGGCGAGTACGGTCCTACCCATTGTCATCACTCCGTTTCGTGGGGGTCACTTCATTCCGCTGAGCATGACGCCGCGGACGTAGTACTTCTGCAGGAACAGGAAGATCAGCAGCACCGGGAGGGTGCTGATGACGATGCCGGCCATCACGATCGGCATGGTGCGGTTCGGGTCGATGAAGCTCTGCAGCATCTGGATGCCGACGGGCAGCGTCATCAGGTCGGGGTTGGCGGAGGCGATCAGCGACGACCAGATGTACTCGTTCCACTGGCCGACGAACGTGATCACGCCGAGGGTGATGGCCACCGGCGTCGCCTGCGGCAGCACGATGTTGAAGAACAGCCGCCACTCCCCCGCACCGTCGATGCGCGCGGCCTCGAGCATCTCGTCGGGCACGCCCACCATGAACTGGCGCATCAGGAAGATGCCGAACCCGCTGACGAGGAACGGCAGCATGAGCGAGACGATGTTGTTCGTCATACCGCCGAACCCACCCTGGCCGAGGATGTTGTTGCCGCCCACCAGCGGCCAGTTCAGCATGATCAGGAAGTCGGGGATCAGCAGCAGGAACGGCGGCAGCATCATGGTCGCGAGCACGAACCGGAAGATCACGTCGCGACCGCGGAACCGCAGCTTCGCGAGCGCGTAGCCCGCCATCGCGGAGGTGATGAGCACCGACGCGGTGACCACGAGCGTCACGACCGTGCTGTTGAAGAACAGCTTGTCCAGCTGCAGCTGCTCGAACGCGGCGGTGTAGTTGTCCCAGGTCCAGTTCTCCGGGAAGAACCGGTACGGGAAGATGCCGTACTCACCGGGGCCCTTCAGCGAGCTGAAGACCGTGTCGAAGAACGGGACCACCATCATCACGCCACCGATGGCGACCACGAGGTAGGAGATCCACGGGAACGGGTGGCGCTTGCGCTGACGGACGCCCATCAGTCGTCTCCTCCGGTGCGACGGCTGATCCAGAGCTGGAGCAGCGTGATGATGAAGATGATCAGGAAGAGCACCATGGCCATGGCGCTCGCGGTGCCCCAGGCGCCGAACTTGAACGCCTGCTGGTACATCTCGAACGCGGCGACGTTCGTGGCGTTCGCGGGTCCGCCGTCCTTGGTCATCACGATGATGAGCGCGAACGACTGCAGGCCGGCGATGCACTGGGTGATGAAGACGAACACCAGGGAGGGCCGCAGCAGCGGCAGCGTGATGCTCCAGAACGTGCGCCAGGAGTTCGCGCCGTCGATCTCCGCGGCCTCGTACATGGTCTTGTCGATGCCCTTGATGCCCGCCGTGAGGATGAGCACGGCCGCGCCGATCGAGGCCCACGCCTGCACCACGGCGACCGCGGGGAGGGCGAGGTTCGGGTCGGACAGGAAGCCGATGGAGTTCACGCCGAGGGCGTTGAGCACGGCGTTGATGAGGCCGGCCGGCTGGTAGAGCATCTTCCACACGTTGCCGATCGCGACCACGGTGGCCACGACGGGGAGGAAGTACAGGAACCGCCAGAAGCCCTGGAACTTGAGGCGTTCGATGAGCTGGGCGACGACGACCGAGCCGCCGACCGCGAGGATCACGGCGATGATCGCGAACAGGAACGTGTTGATGAGGATCGGCTGCACGAACGTGCTGTCGATCTGCAGGATCTCCAGGTAGTTCTGGAACCCGGTGAACTCGATCTTGGTGAGGTCGTATCCGCCCCAGGTCGACAGCGACAGGAAGATCGCGAAGAAGGTGGGCAGGATCAGGAAGACGGTGAAGAACAGCAGGGAGGGCGCGAGGAACAGATACCCGGCACGGGCTTCGCGGCGGAAGCGACGCGAACGCGGCTTGGCCTTCTTCCCGACCGTCGTCACCGCGATCGTGTCCTCCGCGGCTTCCTGCGCCGCCGTCATGAGAGTGGGGTTGGCCATCGGCCCTCCGTGGGTGGTCTCGGGGTGGAGGGCGGGGACGCGCGTGGTCCCCGCCCTCCGGTGGTGCTACTGGGCGTCGATCTCCTTGACCAGCTTCGAGAAGGTGGTCTTCACGTCGGCGCCGTTGACGATGATGTCGTTGAGCGCCGTGTTGGTGGCGGTCTTCGCCTCGTAGGCGTTCGACGCGTTCGACTCGGCCATCGCGTAGTCGGCGGCGGCGTAGATCGCCTCGAGGTTCGGCTCCTCGGCGAGGTACTTCGGGCCGAGGATCTCCGCGTCCGTGGTGCGCGGCGGGATCAGGCCCTGCGTGGCGAGGAAGTCGCCGAGGGCGGTGACGCCGTCCTCGTTCTCGTGCGAGTTGAGCCAGCTGAGGAACTTCCAGGCCTCTTCCTGGTGCTGGCTGCCGGAGTTCACGCCGGTGAAGAAGCTGTAGGCGAGGGAGCCCACGTCACCGGTCTCCGGGCCGGGCACGGGGGCGACGCCGACGTTGGCGTAGTCGTCGCCCATCGAGGCCTTCAGGCTGCCGATCCACCAGCCGGCCTGCACGGCCATGGCCACGCCGCCCGTGGGGAACGCCTTCGTCGGCATGATCGAGGTCGAGGTGGCGCCGGTCTCGGCTAGGTCGGACTCGAGCTGCATCACGTCCTCGGCCTTGTCGTCCATGGCGGACTTCCCGTCGGCCGCGAGGAACTCGCCACCGGCGGAGTCGAGCAGCGACAGGAACGGGTGCACCGTGTGGTTGTCGCCGTCCTGGATGAGGGAGAGGCCCTGCACGATCGTGTTGCCCGAGCCGTCCTTCTTCGTGGTGGCGTTGGCGGCCTCGACCAGCTCGTCCCAGTTCGCCGGCGGGGCGTCGTAGCCCGCGTCGGCGAGGAGCTGCTTGTTGTAGAACAGCGCGTACGTGTTGAACTCGGTCGGGTATCCGAGGATCTCGCCGTCACCGGTCGTGACCGAGGCGAGCGCCGCGGGGCTGTAGTTGTCGGTGATGTCGGCCGCGACGTCCTTGGGCGGAGCGGAGAGCACGCCGTTGGCCTGCAGCTGCCCACCCCACAGGGAGTACGAGCTGACGATGTCGGCGCCGCGTCCGCCGGTCTGGCGCACGTTGAGGGTGGTGAGCAGCTCGTCGAAGTTGACGGCCTGCGAGGTCACCTGGATGTCGGGGTTCTCCTCGTTCCACTGGTCGATGAGGTCGCCGATCCCGGTCTTGAACGGGTCGCTGCCGTAGTGGCTGAGGAAGGTGAGCTTCACGACGCCGTCGTCTCCGCCCCCTTCCGCCCCGGTGGTGCATCCGGCGAGGGCGAGCGCGGCCGCGCCCGTGAGCGCGACGGTGGTCACCAGGCGTCGGCGGTGACGCTGTGCTGCAGACTTCATGTGATTCCTCTCGGGTGGGCCGCGTCAGGCGGCGGTGGGGGCGTGCAGGATCGTGAAGGTGCGAGTGATCTCGAACCCGGTGTTCAGGTACAGGTGTCCGGCGGCGGAGGTCTCCTCGGTCCACAGGAACCAGGCGCTGTGGGCGCCCAGGGCACGCATGCGCTCGAGCGTGAGGTGCAGCAGGATCTTCCCGAGTCCCGTGCCGCGGCTCTCCGGCAGCACCCCGAACGGGCCGAAGCGCTCCAGCACGTTCTCGTACGTGCCGTGCATGGCCCAGCCGAGCATGGCGCCCTCGGGGTTGCGGCAGACCATGATGCGCTCGAGCGACTGTCCGCCGAGCACGCCCTCGCGGATACCGCGCGACCAGTCGGCGTTGAAGGTGCCGGCGATCTCGATCAGGTCGACCAGGTCGTCGCCCGTCGGCGAGAAGAACGTCCAGCCCTGGTCCCGGAGCTCGGCGATGCGGGCGCGCACGTCGTCGGGCATGGCGTAGTCGTTGAGCGTGCGGTCCATGGCGACCGAGGTGTACTGCGTCTGGAAGCCGACGGAGCGCAGGAACGCGTCGGCTTCGGGGTAGCGGTCGGCGTCGAGCCCGGGGAGGAAGTAGTTGGGCGTGTACGACGAGAAGTAGACGGTCTCGACGCCGTGCCCGCGCAGCCACTCCTTCGCGGCGGCCATCAGGGTGGTGGCGATGCCGTGGCGTCGGGCGGACGGGACGACGAAGAAGAACGGGATCCAGCCGGAGGTGGGCTCCAGGTCGTCGCCGTCGGCCGCGATCTGGCGGCGGACGGCGTAGACCGCGCCGACGATGTCGCCGTCGGACTCGGCGAGGAAGAGGCCGTCGGCGTCGAAGTTGCGGTCGAGCAGGATCAGGTCGCGGAACCGCTCGTAGCTGATGCCGTCGGCGGGCGCCGCTTCGGTCCAGGCTCGCGCGATCTCGGGGCCGTCTCCCGCGCGGAAGGTCCGGACGATGCTCTCCATTGATATCTCCTCGGGTGAAGGGGGGTGCGGCAGCGCGATGGGAATGAAAGTACATTCACCGTCGCGTCGATGTCAATAAGTTTTGGTCACGATTAACATGACGGAAATAATTTTCAGCGTGGGTAGAGCAGCACGTCGTCGCCGTACGCGTCCGCGACTCGCTGAGGCCCCGCGGACAGCGCCGCCAGGTCTCGCCCGGCGTTCAGCGCCTCACGGAGGCTGGTGGACCCCCACAAGCGGTCGAGCGCGTAGCCGGAGTCGCCTGGATCGAGCCGCTGTCCCGCATCCAGGCTTTGCACGTCCTCCGGCGCCGACGTACGGGCGGCCTCCAGCACCGCCAGGGCGGTCCCCACCGGGTCATACGCCCGGTGGTCGGTGATGTGCAGCTGCACGCCCCGAGCGGTCTCCCCCACGTGCTTGTGGAACGTCGGCTGGAAGGCGATGTCGCGGAACAGCACACCCGGCAGGTCGCGCCCGCGCAGGTCCTCCGCGAACGCGGCCGTCAGGAACGGAGCGCCGATGGTCTCGAACGGCCGCGTGGTGCCGCGCCCCTCGCTCAGGGTCGTGCCCTCGACGAGCCCGGTGCCGGCGAACGCGTACACCGAGTCGAGCGTGGGGATGTTGGGCGACGGCGGCACCCACGGCAGTCCGGTGGCGGTCCAGTCCCGCGTGGGGTCCCAGTCCGTCAGCGTCACCACGTGCAGGTCGAGCTCGAGGCCCTCCGCGGCGAGGTCGCGGCGCGCGAAGAGGCGTGCCAGCTCCCCGGCGGTGAGGCCGTGGCGCTGGTGGATGTCGCTGCGCCCCACGAAGCTCGTGAAGCGCTCGCCCTCGATCCCGGGGCCCGCGAGCACGGCGCCGCCCAGCGGATTCGGTCGGTCGAGCACGGTGAACGGCAGCCCGAGGCGCGCGGCGCTGCGCATCGCGTCGTACATGGTCCAGATGTAGGTGTAGAAGCGCACCCCGATGTCCTGCATGTCGAAGGCGAGGGCATCCACGCCGGACGCGGCGATCATGTCGTCCAGCGCCGCACCCTCGGTGAGGTAGGTGTCGCTGAACGGGAGCCCGGAGCGTTCGTCGCGCTCGATCGCGGTGCTCTCCCCCGCCTGCACCGAGCCGTCGAGACCGTGCTCGGGGCCGAACAGGTGATGCAGTCGCACACCCGCGGCCGTGAACGCATCGATGTTCCGGGACAGGTCGGGCATGGTCCCGGTGAAGTTGGTGAGCAGGCCGATCCTGCTCCCGGGGATCAGGTCGGCCCGGTCTGCTGCACGCTCCGCTCCGATGCGTACGCGTGACGTCATGGCGAACTCCCTTGTCTTTCATGAACACACGGAAGTGCCGGTCAGTGCCCGCCCCGCCGCGTTGCTGTCACCTTTTTACCAGCATGAAGCGATTTATGAAAATCATGTTCAGAAGTCTTGTGCGGGACGCCCGTCCCTGATCATCCGCCTCCGTCGCCCCGGCGCCGGCCGCGCACCCACCTCGCACTGCCCCCACACCGCCCCCCGCGCTGCAGCGGGCCCGGCCCACGCATCCCCCGCGCCGCCGCATCGCGCGC
>NZ_SSDM01000366.1:0-262 GCF_004794375.1 Microbacterium sp. K35
GGCGACGGCGGTCGAGCAGGCCCGAGTCGCGGTGTCGTCCGATCCCGAGGCCTTCGAGGGGGTGCCGCTCCCCGCGCTGCGCGCCGCGGCCCAGGCGCTGCACGAGGTCGCCGCCGAGCTCGCACACGCGGCGGACGGAGCGCGACGCACGGCCGACGTGTTCGAGATCGTGGAGCTGCGGGCGAAGGTCGAGGCGCTCGCTCACACGGATGGGGGCGCGGCCACGGCGGCGCAGGCTCGGCTCGACCGTCTGCTCGCCGCC
>NZ_SSDM01000367.1:0-232 GCF_004794375.1 Microbacterium sp. K35
AGCGCGGTACCAGGGCCGACACGGGCGACCGCCGCTCGACCGCCGGCTACGACCGTCGCCCCGGCAGCCGCAGCCCCAACCACCGCGGCTACCGCCCGGAGGAGACCGAGTCGGGTGCGCCCAAGCGCCGCTGGACCTCGCAGGAGCGCGCGGGCCGCGACGAGGCCCGCGGAATCCGCAACCGCGCCGAGTCCGGTCGCCGCGAGGCGCCGCATCGCCGTGACGACCGCGG
>NZ_SSDM01000037.1:0-4215 GCF_004794375.1 Microbacterium sp. K35
ATCGCGCCGCGCGCACCTCGCTGCAGGTGCACGGCGCGATCGGCTACACGGCCGAGCACACGCTGCGGATCTGGCTGGGCCTCGCGCCCGCGCTGTCCGCGGCGTGGGGCACGCCGGATTTCCATCGGGCGCGCATCGCCCGCGACATCCTTCCGAAGGAGCGGTGATGTCTTTCGAACCCGATGAGGATCAGCAGGAGCTCGTCGCCCTCGTGCGCGGGATCCTGAGCCAACGCGCCGACAGTGCGGCGACGCGTCGGGCCCTGGAGTCGGACCAACGGTTCGACGCCGACCTGTGGCGTCTGCTCTGCGAGGAGATCGGCATCGCCGGCATGGCCGTCCCCGAGGAGCACGGCGGCGCCGGCTTCACACTGCGGGAGGCGCAGCTGGCGCTGGAGGAGATCGGCTACGCGCTCGCGCCGTCGCCGTACCTCGGCTCGGTCGCGATCGCGGCGCAGGCGATCCTGGCCGCGGGCGATGCGGAGGCGTCCGCCCGACTGTTGCCCGGCATCGCGGAGGGATCGTCGGCGGCGGCGCTCGTGTGGGCCGACCCGTCCGGACGCTTCGCCCCCGACCACATCGACGTGCACGCCGAGGCCGACGGGGAGGCGTGGACGCTCACCGGCACGGCGGGCTTCGTGCTGGACGGGCTGCCCGCCGACGTGCTGGTCGCGGTGGCCCGCACCGCCGACGGCCCGCGCCTGTTCGAGGTGCTCGACGCCGCGGCGGTCGCGCGCGAGGACGACCCGACGATGGACCAGACCCTGCGGCTCGCCACCCTCCGGTTCGACGGGGTCCCTGCCCGTCCGCTCGGCGACGGCGATCCCGCCGTGCTCGACGACGTGCGGGCGCTCGCGCTCGCGGCGGTCGCGGCGGTGCAGGCGGGCACAGCGGCGCGGGCCCTCGACGACACCGTGGCCTACGCGCAGCAGCGGGTGCAGTTCGGGCGACCCATCGGCTCGTTCCAGGCGCTCAAGCACCGCATGGCCGACCTGCACGTGCGGGTGGAGGTGGCGCGCACCGCGTCCCGCGCGGCCGCCGACGCCCTCGCGTCCGGCGCCCCCGACCGCGCGGAGCTGGCCACGATCGCGAAGGCCGTGTGCTCGGAAGCGCTCACCCGGGTCGCGGGAGAGATGATCCAGCTGCACGGCGGGATCGCGATCACGTGGGAGCACGACGCGCACCTGGTGTTCAAGCGCGCGCACGCCCTCGGCACCCTATTCGGCACCCCGCGCGAGCTCCGCGCCGCCGCCGAGCCCTGGGCCCTCGCACGCCTCTGACCGCAGCCCTGGCGGCGGCCTCAGCGGCGGAGCGGGGTGGTCTCCGCCCAGTCGGTGTACTTGCGGCGCTCGCGGAACAGCCAGCGGCCGTCCACCCGCACGAGGTCGTCGTCGTAGCGGTCGGCGAGGGTGAAGCGGATGCGTCCCTCCGAGGTCTCGCGGATGTGGTGCGACAGGCAGGCCGTATGCACCCGGGCGGTGTCGCCTCGCACCTCCACATCGCTCGGAGACAGCGCGTGACTGGTCGCCACGAAGGCCGTGAGGGCCTCGAACGCCGCGACCAGCTCCGCCGTCCCCCGCGGCGTCTCGGCCGGGTGATCGGCACGCGGCCGATACAGGAGCATCCGCCCGTCCGGCACGAACAACGACGCCATGTCGGCGAACCTCCGCTGATCGGCGTAGCGCCCGTACCGCAGGATCGTGCGGGTGATGTCGAGCCAGTCCGCGAACTCGGCCGTGCTCACCGGGGTCCCTCCGCGCGTCGACGGTGCAGCGGGGTCGCGGCGTCCGCGGCCCAGGTGGTGCGTCGGCGGTCGGGCTCCGCAGCCGGCAGCGGCTCCACCGCCACCAGGGTCTCTCGGCTGCGCCGGGCGAGCTCCTGGTAGATGCGCACGCCGTTCCGCTTCCACTCCTGCGCGTCGTCGTCGAGGAGCCCGACCACCCGCGCCGGGGCTCCAAGCGCCTTCGACCCGGGCGGGATCACGGTGCCCGCGGTGACCACGGCACCCGCGCCCAGCAGCGCGTCCGCCCCGATCTCGGCGCCGTCGAGCACGGTGGCCCCGATGCCGATCAGCGCGAACGACCCGATGCGGCAGCCGTGCAGCACCGCCCCGTGGCCGACGTGGCTGTGCGGGTCGAGCACCGCGTCCGCACCGGGGAACGCGTGGATGACGCACGAGTCCTGCACGTTCGACCCCTCCCCCACGACGATGCGACCGAAGTCTCCGCGCAGGCTCGCGAAGGGTCCGATGTAGCAGCCGGGACCGATCACGACGTCACCGATCAGGCTCGCGGTCTCGTGCACGAACGCGGTCGGGTCGACCACCGGAACCACGCCGTCGAACGCGTACGACGGCATCAGGCGACCTGACCGCCGTCGATGACGAAGTCCTGTCCGGTGCAGTAGCTGCTGGCCGGGCTCGCGAGGTAGGCGACGAGTGCCGAGATCTCCTCGGGCCGGCCCGCGCGCGGGATGGGGATGCGTGAGATGAACCCGACCCCCGCCCGGGTGTCCTCGGTGATCATGGGCGTGTCGACGGCGCCGGGACACACGGTGTTCACGCGGATGCCGCTGCCCGCCAGCTCGCGGGCCAGCGCGTGGGAGACCCCCCGCAGCCCCCATTTCGACGCCGAGTAGGGCACGCGGTTGGCGTAGCCGGCGACCCCGGCCGTCGAGGCGATGTTGATGATCGAGCCGCCGTCGCCCAGGAGCGGGAGCAGCGCCTGCACGCCGAGCATGGGGCCGATGAGGTTCACGTCGAGCGTGAGACGGATGACGCGCTCGGCCGTTTCCGCGAGCGGTCCTTCGGGGCAGAACCCGGCGTTGTTCACCAGCACGTCCACGTGGCCGAACCGCTCGCGCGCAGCCTCGGCGACCGCGCCCCACGCGTCGGCGGAGGAGACGTCGTGCGCGAGGCCGATCGCGCGATCGCCGTACCCGGCCGCGACCTCCTGCACGGCCGCCCCGTCGAGGTCGGTCAGCACCAGGTCGGCGCCGAGCTCGTGGAACAGAGCGGCGTGCGAGCGGCCCTGCCCTCCGGCGGCGCCGGTGATGACGGCGACGCGTCCGGTCAGGTCGATGACGGGTGTTGCACTCATGGGGTTCCTCCGCGATAGTGATCGAACAAACGTTTGCTTGAGAGATGGGAGACGGCATGCCGCGCCTGCACCACATGGGCATCACCGTGAGCGACACGGCGGCGGCCGCCGCGTTCTACGCCGCCGCGACGGGCGGCACGGTGACCGGCCCCCTGGTCAAGAGCGGCCCCGCGGTCGAGGCCGCGACCGGACGCCCCGGTGCCGAGATCCTGCTCACGTTCGTGCGGCTCGACGACGGCGTCTTCCTGGAGCTCGCGGAGTACCGTGGGGTCGACGCTGCGCGCATCGACCCGCACAACGGCCACATCGGCGCTGCCCACCCCGCGATCACGGTGCCCGACATCGCGCAGAGCCTCGCGCGGCTGGCGGAGCTCGGCCACCACCCGCTCTCGGCGGTCATGACCGCGACGGCCGGACCGCTCGACGGCTTCCGCTACGTGTACGTGCTCGGGCCCGACGACGTGCGGGTCGAGCTGCTGCAGGAGCCTCATCCCGGCACCGCCTGACCGGCGCCGTCGAGCAGCCGCAGGTCGGCGGGGTCCAGCGTCAGCTCGACCGCCGCGACGGAATCCCGCACGCTCTCCGGCCGGCTCGCACCGGGGATCGGGATCAGCACGGGCGATCGTGCGAGCAGCCACGCCAGCACCACGCGCTGCGGGCTGACGCCGGAGCGCGCCGCCACCTCGGCCACGGGCGCCGCCGCCCCGCCGAGCGCCTTCGCCTGGCGCATGCCGCCGAGCGGACCCCACGCGAGGAACGCCAGGCCGTGCTCCTCGCAGCGCCGCAGCACGGGCTCGCTCGACCGCTCCAGGAAGCTGTACTCGTTCTGCACGCTCACGAGCGCGTCGCCGAGGACGCCCCGGGCGAGGTCGAGCTGCGCAACGTCGACGTTCGACACCCCGACCCGCACCACGACCCCGTCGTCCACCAGCTGCCGCAGGGCCCCCATCGAGTCCGCATAGGGCACGCGCACGTCGGGCCGGTGGTGCTGGTAGAGCGGGAGCGCGTCGAGTCCGAGACGCCGCGCCGAGGCACGCGCGGCGGCGGCGAGATGCGCGGGGGTGCCGTCCACCCACCACGTCGCGGCGGGCCCGCGCATCTCAGATCGGAAGAGCGTC
>NZ_SSDM01000368.1:0-11105 GCF_004794375.1 Microbacterium sp. K35
CGAGCCAGGAGCCGCTGCCGAGGTCGCCGAGCTCCGGGCCCCAGCCGTCGATCAGCCGCGCGCCGTCCGCATCGATGCCGAGGGCCGCGGCGCCGGTGCCCGCGATGAGCAGCACGCCCGCTCCCCCGTCGAGTGCTCCGGCGTGGGCGGTCACGACGTCGGAGGCGACCGCGACGCGGGCCCCGGTGCGCGCCGCGAGCAGACCGGCGAGCTCGACGGCCGCGTCCGGCGCGAACCACGCGCCGGCGGCTCCGACGCCGATCGCATCGAGCCGCGGGAGCCCGTCCAGCAGCGGGAGGATGGCGTCGAGGGCCGCGGTCACGCCGCCGGCGGACGCCAGACCCGGGGCGCCGAGGCCCGAGCGCTCCACGCGCGGTTCCGCGTGCACGACGACGCGGCAGCGGGACTTGCCGAGATCGACGGTGGCGGTCGGCGGGGCGCTCATCGGCTCTCCTCGGGGACGCGGTGGAAGTAACGAAAAGAGACTACATGCGAAGTAGACTCACTGAAAAGAATTTACCATTCTTGTCACGACCCCCGTCACGACATACTTGAGAATCCCACATCCCCGGAGGACCGATTGAGCATCCAGTCGACGATCGAAGCGGCCGCATCGACGCTGCCGCCCTCGCTCGCCCGCATCGCGACCGTGGTCCGCGAGAACCCCTCGATCGTGATCGACAAGACCATCAACGAGCTCGCCGAGGAGTGCCAGACCTCGGTCGCCTCCGTCGTGCGGTTCTGCCGCGCCATCGGCTTCAGCGGCTACGCCCCGCTGCGCATGGCCCTCGCGACCGAGCTCGGCAAAGAGGCCGCGCAGTTCTCGGCCCGCGGCGCCTTCGGCTCGGAGATCTCCGACGAGGACACGCTGCAGGAGGCGGTGTCGAAGCTCGCGGCGCTGGAGCTCCTGGCCATCGAGGAGACCGTCGCCCAGCTCGACTTCGACGTGCTCGAAGCCGCCATCGACGCGATCGACGGCGCCGACCGCATCCTGCTGTACGGCATCGGCGCGAGCCAGTTCGTGGCGGAGGACCTCGCGCACAAGCTGCTGCGCGTCGGCCGCAACGCGCACGTGCTCGCCGATCCGCACGAGGCCGTCGCGGCGACCGTGCTGCACGCGGCCCCCACCGTGGCGATCGGCTTCTCGCACGCGGGGTCGACGATCGAGACCGTGCGGTTCCTGGAGACGGCGCGCGCGAACGGCGCCGCGACCGTCGCCGTCACCTCGGCCAAGGACTCCCCGCTCGCGCACGCCGCCGATCACGCGCTGTTCACCGAGGTGCGGGAGTCGGCCTTCCGCGCCGGAGCCATGGTCAGCCGCATCGCGCAGCTCACCCTGGTCGACTGCCTGTTCATCGGCGTGGCCAAGCGGCGCTACGCCGAGACCGTCGACGCCCTGCGCCGCACCCGCCAGGCCACGCACGCCCTGCGCGACTGATCGCGCCGTCGCGCCTCAGCCGCGTCCGATCGAGCCCGCCGTGCGCAGGAACACGATGATCCAGCTGAAGATCAGCACCGCCGCGATCAGCTCCACGGCCGTGAGGTTGTAGTACCCCACCGCGAAGAACGCGCCGAGCAGCACGATCACCAGCACGTACGCCCAGCCGAGCCCGACGAACACCCGCGGGATGGCGGGCAGGAACCACGGCAGCCCGACCACGACCACGGCGAACACCACGGCCATGCCCGTCGCGACCGTGTTGTGCAGCAGGAAGAACTCGTCCACCGGGAAGAGCCCGACGCACGCGAGGAAGATGCCCATCAGGATCAGGCCGCCGCGAACCACGAGGCGTCCGCGCCGCTCGGCCTGATCGTCGGCGGGCAGCCCGGCCGTGGCATACCGCGCGATCGTCGTGACCATCACCCCCGCGATCACCAGCGTCGCGTTGAACGCGACCGAGGCGCTGTTGCTGCTCATCCCGAGCGCCGACAGGTTGTCGCGCCACCAGTGCACGTCGCTCGACGCCAGCATGCTCGCGAACGCCCCGACCACGAGGAACACCGCCAGCACGAGCGACAGCACCATCGGCGTGAGGGCCACCGCGCTGAGGAACGACACGTACGCGGTCAGCGCGAAGGCCACCGCCATCAGGATCGCGCCGGGGAACGGGAACACCGGGGCATCCACGAAGCTGCGCTCCAGCAGTTCCGCGATGCCCAGCCAGCCCAGGTAGGCGATCGCGGCGTGGGCGAAGGCGATCGCGAGCAGGTCGTACCAGCGCAGCCGGTCGCCCGGCACGCTGAAGCCGTCGCGCACGGCGGTGGGGTCGGGCTGCTCCGGCCGCACCGCCAGGCGCCCCAGAGCGAACGCGAGCGCCGCGGTGGCCGCGCCTCCGTACGCCGCGAACACGCCGATCGACCCGGTGCCGCTGATCGACAGCTGATGGCCCCAGAACACCGGCAGCGCCACGACGAACCCGAGCACCAGGAACGCCGCGCCCACGATGAGGGCCGTCGCCTCGTACACCGCTTCCGGTGTGCCCGGTCCGCGCACCTGGCGCAGCACCCGCAGGACTCGATCCGCGAGCATCCTCATCGCCCCGTCACTCACGGTCCACATCCTAGAAGGCATCCCCTTCGCGCGGTCCCGGTGATACCATCGCGGAACGGATCGTATACAACGTCGTCGTTCCACCAGCCCGAGGTGATCAGTCATGAACGGTGCACTCGCCGCCCCCGCCGAATCGGTGTCGACTCTGGTCGCGCGCAACATCAGCGACTTCCGCGCCGCCGTCTCGGAGTCCTTCGTCCCCCTCCAGGTCACCACCGCGGGTGCCGACCAGTTCCGCGGCGTGATCCGCGGCGCCTCGGTCGACGAGGTGCACGTGAACGACATCCGTGCCACCTCCCACGTGGTCGAGCGCACGTCGGAGCTGATCGCCCGCGGTGACCGCTCGTACTTCAAGGTGAGCCTCATGCTCGCCGGCACCGGGCTGCTCATCCAGGACGACCGGGAGGCCGTGCTGCAGGCCGGCGACCTGGCCGTGTACGACACCGACCGCCCGTACTCGCTCGTGTTCGACCAGGACTTCCGCACCATGGTGGTGATGTTCCCGAAGCACCTCATCAGCCTCCCCGCCGACATGATCGGGCAGCTCACGGCCGTGCGCATCTCGGGGCAGGAGGGGCTGGGCGGCATGGTCGTGCCGTACCTCACGCAGCTCGCGGGCAACCTCGACCAGCTCGCCGGCACGACCGGCGCCCGCCTCGCGCACAGCGCGCTCGACCTGGTCACGACCGTCTTCACGCGCGAGCTCGGGCTCGATCAGGCCTCGGCCGATCCGCACCGGGCCCTCATGCAGCGCATCCGCTCGCACATCGACCGGAACCTCGCCTCGACCGATCTGGGCCCGGCGACCATCGCCGCCGCGCACTTCATCTCGACGCGGCACCTGCACGGGCTGTTCCAGGAGCAGGGTGTCACGGTCTCCACCTGGATCCGCACGCGCCGCCTGGAGCAGTGCCGCCGCGACCTGCTCGACCCGATGCTCGCCGACCGCCCCGTCGCCGCGATCGCCGCCCGCTGGGGCTTCGTCGACGCCGCGCACTTCAGCCGCGCGTTCAAGACCGCCTACGGCATCTCCCCCAGCGAGTACCGCACCGCCCACTGACCCCGTCCGCTGGCCCGCGGTGCGGGATCACAAACGCGCCTCCCAGGCCCACCTCCGGCCCGTTTCCCACCCCGGGCCCCGCGGACGCCCCGCACCCGCCGCATCCGGGATCACCAACGCGCCTCCCGCCCCCACCCCCGGCCCCTTTTCCACCCCGCACACCCGGCCCCACCGCACGACACCGCACCCCGCGGCCCCACCCCGGGACGCACCGCACCGGACTTGCCCGGGAGGGCACGCCGGTTGACTCTCGGCGCGCGATGGGGAGCGCGCGCTTGAGCGGCTGCCGGGCCCGGATCGAGCATGAGGCAAGCGCACCGCGATGACGCGGTGCCCGGGGCGAGGATGCCCCGCCGCGTGCGACGTCAGGACCCCCATGACCGACATCACCGCCGACCCCGCGCTGGACGAGTGGCGCACCTACGACGAGTTCGCCGCCGGCATCGACACGTACCGGCTGCCGAACACCGGACTCGCCGGCACCGCGTTCACGCTCACCCTCGACGACGGCGGCAGCCTCGCGCTCCGCTTCGACGAGGAGTCGGCGCACTGGGACGGCCTCGGCGCCTCGGGCCGCGACCCGTACGACGCGGTCCGCGTGCGCGACGACGTCGTGTTCGTCAACCTGCCGCTCACCAGCCGCGAGCGCGAAGCCCTCACGATCGTGTTCTGCACCTCGACCCGTCGCGCGACCGTCGTCCGCTCCCGCATCGCCGCGGAGGCCGTGGAGGGCACGCCCCAGGTCGGGCAGGACTTCTGGGCCGCGACGATCGACGGCGGCGAGGCGACGGGTGAGGTGCCGGGCCCCAGCCGCAACCTGATCGGCAAGCGCAACGTCTACCGCTACAGCCCGCACCACCTGTACGAGCACGTGTACGTGTCGAGCCAGCGCTACGCCTGGCAGTGCCTGGAGGGTGTGCAGCGCGGCCACGGCGACATGGACCTGTCGACCGTGTGGAAGTTCGCCGACGGCCTGTACCTGTTCTGCTTCCGCGAGTTCCGCATCGCGGTCGCGAGCGTGTGGCTGCACGACCTCGGCTATCAGCTGATGACCACGGGCATCTTCCTGGGCCTCAACGGCGACGGCGAGTCGGAGCACTCCCGCGCCGGCGGCCACATCTACCCGCTGGGCGCCGTCGCCTACCCCGACGTGCAGCCCGTCTGACCCGAGGAGACCCCGATGAGCGATGCAGACCTGGTCCGCGAGCACTACGCCGCCAACGACCGCGGCGACCTCGACGGCATGCTGGCCCCGTTCGCCGCCGACATCGAGTGGACGGAGGCCGCCGGCTTCCCCTACGCCGGCACCTACATCGGCCCGGAGGCGGTGGCCGAGAACGTGTTCGGCCGCATCCAGGAGGAGTGGGACGACTACACCGTCGCGATCGACGAGGTGGTCGACGGCGGCGACGTCGTGGTGGGGATCGGCACCTACTCCGGCACCTACAAGCGCACCGGGCGCTTCTTCGCCGCCCGCGTCGCCCACGTCTGGCGGGTGGCGGGCGGCGAGATCGTCGCCTTCGAGCAGTTCACCGACACCGAGCTCGTGAACCGCGCGCTGCGCGACTGACCACCCACGAACGCGACACAGCACCACCGAACACGAGAGGCAGGAAGCACATGAACAGACGAGCAACCGGCACCGCGGCAGTCCTCGCCGTGGCCGCCCTCGCTCTCGCCGGCTGCGCCGGCGGGGACGGCGCAGGCGGGGGCGACGGCGCCCCCATCGTCGTCGGATCCGTGAACACGATCAGCGGCCCGGCGACGTTCCCCGAGGCCTCGCAGGCGGCCGCGGCCGTCTTCGACGCGTTCAACGACGACGGCGGGCTCGACGGCCGGAAGATCGACTACAAGATGCTCGACGACAAGGGCGACCCGGCCACGGCAACCGCCTCGGCGCGCGAGATCGTCGGCAGCGACGGAGCCGTCGCGCTGGTCGGCTCCGCGAGCCTGATCGAGTGCGAGATCAACGCCAAGTACTACGAGCAGGAGGGCATCCTGTCTCTGCCGGGCATCGGCGTCGACACCGGCTGCTTCGACAGCGACAACATCTCGCCCGCCAACGTCGGGCCGTTCAACGACATGACCCTCACGCTGCAGTACGGCTCCGAGGTGCTCGGCCTGGACGACATCTGCATCCTGCTGGAGATCGCCGGATCCACCCGCCCCACGTATCAGGCGGCCATCGACAAGTGGACCGAGATCACCGGCAAGGAGCCGAAGTACATCGACGACACCGTGCCGTACGGCGCGTCCGACTACACGCCCTACATCGTCAAGGCGCGCGACCAGGGCTGCAAGGCCCTCGCGATCAACCCGGTCGAGCCCGACGCGATCGGGCAGGTCAAGGCCGCGAACGCCCAGGGCTGGGACGACGTGACCTGGCTGTACCTCACCAGCGTGTACAGCGAGAACTTCGCCGACGCGATCGACGACGCCGGTGCGGGCATCTACGTCCCCGCGGAGTTCTACCCGTTCACCGACGACAACGAGATCAACGCCGACTGGCGGAAGCTGATGGAGGCCAACGACATCCCGCTCACCTCGTTCAGCCAGGGCGGCTACCTCGCGGCGACGTACTTCATCGAGGTGCTCAAGAGCATCGACGGCGACATCACCCGCGAGAGCGTCTCGGAGGCCCTGAAGAGCATGGAGCCGATCGAGAACCCGATGGTGGGCACGCCCTACGCCTTCGGCACGCAGAACACCGCGGGCTGGCCGATCATCCTGAAGTCCGGCACCAACGCCTGGGAGAAGGTCGCGGACGACTGGCTGCGCATCGGCGAGTAGTCCCCGCGTCGACGGGCTCGGCGACCCGCCCGGTCGCCGAGCCCGTCGGACACCCCTCCCCCTCACCAGAAAGGACGCCTGATGCTGCAAGGCGCCATCGCCGGTCTCGCCGCCGGCGGCCTCTACGCCGTGCTCGGCGTGTGTCTCACCCTCATGTCGCGGCTCGTGCGCGTCGTGAACTTCGCGCAGGCCGCGACCGGCATGTTCGGGGCGTTCACGGCCGTCTGGTTCGTGCGCGAGCTCGGGCTGCCCATCTGGCTCGGCTCCGTGCTGGGCGTGCTGGTGGCGGGGCTGCTGTCCGCCGCGATCGGCTTCATCGCGGCCACCTGGCTCTCCGAGGCCTCCACCACCACGCGCTCCGCCATGACCGTGGGCCCGCTGCTGCTGCTCATCTCGCTGTCGTTCATCCTGTTCGGCAACAAGCCGCAGCCGTTCACGCCCATCATCGCCGGTCCCGCCTTCTCCCTCGGGGGTGTCGTGATCAGCCAGGTCACGGTCGCGACCGTGCTCATGGCGATCGTCACGGCCGTGGTCGTGCGGGTCGTCCTGCGCCGCACCAGGGTGGGCACGCAGCTGCGCGCCCTGTCGGAGCGGCCCACCACCGCCGAGCTGCTCGGCATCCGCTCGCGTCCGCTGTCGATCGCGGTGTGGTTCGTGACCGGGGTGATCAGCGCGATCGCGATCATCATCGTCGCGCCCTCGCAGTCCAACGACGCCACCAGCCTGTCGATGCTGATCGTCCCCGCGGCCGCCGCCGCGCTGCTCGGCGGGTTCCGCCGTCTCGATCTCGCCGTCGTCGGCGGCCTGGTGCTGGGCGTGCTCGGCGGGCTCGTCGCCCAGATCGACGAGGTCGCGCTCGTGCGCAACTTCCTCCCGTTCCTGTTCATCGTCGTCCTGCTGCTCTGGACGCAGCGCAAGGAGGTGTGGGATGCCGCTCGCTGACCGCCCCTGGTTCCGTACCACCTGGCCGTTCGCCGTGGCCGCCCTCGGCATCGGCGCCGGCGCGATCCTCAGCGCCGCCCTGCCCGGGTACTTCGTCTTCCTCGCGATCAGCGCGGTGACCGCCGCGATCGCGATCCTCGGACTCGGCATCGTGACCGGCTCTGCCGGCATGATCGCCCTGTGCCAGCTCACGTTCGCCGCGGTCGGCGCGTGGATCGTGTCGCTGCTGAACGTGATGCAGGCGCCGGGCGGCTTCCTCGTCTGGCTCGTGTGCGGCGGGGTCGCGGCTGGCCTCGTCGGTATCCTCGTCGGGCTGCCGGCGCTGCGCCTGCGGGGGGTGAACCTCGCGGTGGTCACGCTGGGCTTCGCGGCCGCCGCCGACGTGACGCTCGTGCAGATCCAGTTCCCCGGATCGGCCGACGGCATCGCGGTCGAGCGCCCCGGGCCGTTCTCCAACGACCGGCAGTTCTTCTTCCTCTCCATCATCGTGCTCGCGGTGTGCGCGCTCGGGGTGTTCTTCCTCCAGCGCGGCCGCTGGGGGGCGAGCTGGAAGGCCGTGGCGTTCTCCGAGCGCGGCACCGCCGCGGCCGGTCAGAGCGTCCGCTCGGCCAAGCTCACCGCGTTCGCGGTCTCGGCGGCCCTCGGCGGCATCTCCGGCGGGCTGCTCGCCGGGCAGGTGCAGCTGCCGTTCGCGTCGAGCTTCACGCCGCTGCAGTCGCTCGCGCTGTACGTGCTGGCGATCATGTCGGGGGCGCACCTGATCGACATGGCCATCTTCGGCGGGCTCCTGTGGGTGCTGGTGCCCGAGCTGCTCAAGCGCTGGGGCGTGCCCCAGGACTGGGGCTTCGTGGTGTTCGGCGTGCTGGGCGTGCAGGCCCTCACCAGCGGCACGAACCTGGGCCAGGGCATCCGCAACCTGATCTACCGCCGCGCCGACCGCCGCACGGCGAACGCCGACCTCACCGCGCTGCCCGACGACGCCGCCGCCGACGCGGCCGCCATCACCACCACGACCACCGCGACCGTCGACGAGGCGGCCCTCGACGGCGCGCCCGTACTCACGGTCGACGGCCTCACGGTGCAGTTCGGGGCACTCAAGGCCCTCGACGACGTGTCGTTCACGGTGCCCGCCGCGTCGATCATGGGTCTCATCGGGCCGAACGGCGCGGGCAAGTCCACGTTCGTCGACGCCATCAGCGGGTTCCTGCCGCAGCACGACGGCCGGGTGCTGCTCGGCGACCGCGACCTCGCCGGGCTCTCCCCCACGCGGCGCGCCCGGCTCGGACTGCGCCGCACGTTCCAGCAGGACCGCGTGCCGCCCGCGCTCACGGTGGGCGCGTACGTGCGCTTCGTCGCGCGACGCCGGCTGGCCGCGGCCGACATCGACGAGGTGCTGGCGTTCTTCGGCTGCCCGCCCGCGCGCTCCCGCCTGTCGAGCGTGGACGTGGGGACGCGGCGGCTGGTGGAGGTCGCGGCGAACGTGGCCGCCCGTCCGCGGCTGCTCATCCTCGACGAGCCCGCCGCCGGGCTGTCGCACGAGGAGCACCTCGCGCTCGCCGCGCGGCTGCGGGAGCTGCCCGCCCGCTACGGCGTGGCACTCATCATCATCGAACACGACCTCGACCTCGTGCGCTCCGTGTGCCCGACCCTCACGGTGCTCGACTTCGGGCGCGTGCTGGCGAGCGGTCCGCAGGCCGAGGTCCTCGCGAACCCCGACGTCGTGAAGGCGTACATGGGAGAGACGGAGCTGCTGACATGAGCGAACTCGTGCTCGACGGCGTCACGGTGAGCCGCGGCGCCGGACCGGTGATCTCCGACGTGTCGCTGCGGGTGTCCGGCGGCGAGGTGCTCGCCCTGGTCGGCCCCAACGGCGCGGGCAAGACCAGCCTGATCGAGTCGGTGTCGGGTGTGACGCCGCACTCGGCCGGGACGATCACGCTCGACGGCGACCCCATCGACCGGCTGTCGCGCGTGACCAGGGCCCGCCGCGGCATCGTGCACATCGAGCAGGGGCGGGCCGTGTTCCCGTCGCTGACCGTGCGCGAGAACCTCTCGCTCACCGCGCGCACCCCTGCCGAGGTGGACGCCGTGCTCGCCCAGTTCCCCGAGCTCGAGAAGCGCATCGACGCCCCCACCGCGCTGCTCTCCGGCGGCGAGCAGCAGATGGTCGTCCTGGCGAGGGCGTTCGCCGCGAAACCGCGGATCCTGCTGATCGACGAGATGTCGCTCGGCCTCGCGCCCGTCGTGTTCCTGCGGCTCATGCCGATCGTGCAGTCCATCGCGCAGTCCGGGGTGGGCGTGCTGCTCGTGGAGCAGTTCACGCAGTTGGCCCTCGGGCTCGCGCAGGAGGCGGTGGTGGTGGCCGGCGGACGGGTGTCGTTCCAGGGCAGCCCGCAGGCGCTGCAGGACGACCCCGCCCTGCTGCACCGCGCCTACCTCGGCGGCTGAGACGGGCTCGCGGGGGTTAGCCTGAGCGGATGACCGAGATCCTCCGCGCCCGCGCCGCCCTGCTCGACATGGACGGCACCCTCGTCGACTCGACCGCCGTGGTGGAGCGCCTGTGGCTGGCGTGGGCGGAGCCGCACGGGCTCGACCCCGAGACGGTGCTGCGAGTGGTGCACGGGCGCCAGGGCCATCAGAGCATGGCGATCCTGCTGCCCGAGCGCGACCACGCGATCAACCTGCACGAGAACGAGATCATGCTCGCCACCGAGGCCGGCGACGTGGACGGCGTGGTCGGCATCGCCGGGGCCGACCGGCTGCTGGCGGCGCTGGAGACGGTGCCGCACGCGATCGTGACCTCGGCGAACGTGGCGCTCATGACCGCCCGGATGCAGGCCGCGGGGCTGACGGTGCCCGAGCTGGCGGTGACCGCGGAAAACGTGTCGGCGTCGAAGCCCGACCCCGAGGGGTTCCTGCTGGCGGCCCGCATGCTCGGCGTCGCTCCGGCCGAGTGCGTCGTGTTCGAAGACTCCGGCGCGGGCATCCAGGCCGGGCTCGCCGCGGGGATGCGCGTGGTCGGGGTGGGCCGGCACGCGGGGGCGCACGCGCCGACCGTGCACGTCGACGACCTCACCGCCGTGACCCTGACGCACCTCGACGACGGCTTCGAGCTGCGCATCGGCTGACGACGCGGCGACGGCACCCGCCGCCGCGCCCCTGGTCACATGCCGGCGTGGTCGAACGCGATCGTGGGGACGTCGACCACGTGCGAGCCGCCGTCCGCGACGATCACGGCACCGGTGATGTACGACGACTCGCCCGAGCCGAGGAACCGCACGACCGAGGCGATCTCCGCGGGGCGGGCCGGACGCCGCAGCGGCACGTCGGCCGTGACCGTCGCATAGGCCTCCTCGCGGGAGCCGAGACCCGCGTGCGACGCGAACTCGTCCATCTCCTCGTCGGCCATCGGCGTCTGCACCCACCCGGGGCAGATGGCGTTGACGCGCACCCCGTGCCGCCCGTAGTCGCGGGCGAGCGTGCGGGTGAGCCCGATCAGCGCGTGCTTGCCGACCGTGTACCCGGCCACGGACGGCCCCGCGAACAGCCCGGCGAGCGACGACACGACCACCACCTGGCCCTTCGCCTCGATGAGCGCCGGCAGGGCCTCGCGGGCCATCGTGAACGCGGTCGTGAGGTTCGCGCGGATCGCGGCCTCCCAGCTCGCGTCGTCGGTCTCGGCCACGGGCGAGAAGCCGTGGCCGCCGGCGTTCGCGACCAGCACGTCGATGCGGCCGAAGCGCGCGAGCACCTCGGCGACCG
>NZ_SSDM01000369.1:0-744 GCF_004794375.1 Microbacterium sp. K35
CGTCAAGGCGTCGGACGTCGTGATCACGATGGGATGCGGCGGACGCCGTCACCGCCCTCGCGACCGCGGCTCCGCTGATCACGCCGTCCGCACCGGCGGCGGCCACGGGGGTCACGACGCCCGACCCCGACGAGTCCGCCCTCCCCGAGGCCTGAGCGCCGGGGCGGCGGCGTCAGTGCACGGACAGGCCGCCGTCGACGAACAGCGAGTGCCCGGTGACGTAGGCCGAGCCCGCACCGGCGAGGAACACCGCGGCGCCCGCGAAGTCGCTCGGCAGTCCGTTGCGTCCGATCATGGTGCGCGCGGCGAGGGCCGCGATGGTGTCGGGGTCCTGCTGCAGCCGGGCGTTCAGCGGGGTGAGCACGAACCCGGGCACCAGGGTGTTGCTCGTGACTCCGGTGCCACCCCAGGCCTCGGCTTCGGAGCGCATGAGCGACTCGACCGCGCCCTTCGACGCGCCGTACACGCCGCTGCCCACGAAAGCCCGGTGCGCCTGCTGCGAGCTGATGTGGATGAGCCGTCCGTAGCCGCGGAACGCCATGCCCCTCGCGTACCGCTGGCCGAGCAGGAACGGCGCCAGCGCGTTGACCGTCATGGTCGCGTCCCAGTCGTCCTGCGTGATCTCGGCGTAGGGCGGCCGGAGGTTGATGCCCGCCGAGTTCACCAGGATGTCCGGCTCGCCGAACGGCTCCGCGGCCGCGGCGGCCGCGGCGTGGATGCCGTCGCGCGTGCCCAGGTCGCCGA
>NZ_SSDM01000370.1:0-2962 GCF_004794375.1 Microbacterium sp. K35
CCTCGCCCGCACCACCGACGCCCGTCCCGACCGCCCCGCCGCACGGCGGCATCGACGTCTACGCCTGATCAGAGAGGACCCCATGACCACGGTCGACTCCATCCCCGGCACGATCCCCCCGGGCAGCACACCCGCGTCCGGCGTGCAGACGGGCAGCACCACCCCCGCATCCGAGCGCAAGAAGACCCTCGACTCCGAGGTGTTCCTGAAGCTGCTCGTGACACAGCTGACCAATCAGGACCCCAGCTCGCCCATGAACACCAACGAGATGATCTCGCAGACCACGCAGCTCGCCTCGATGGAGCAGCTCACCGCGCTGTCGACGACCACCACCGAGAACTTCGCGCTCAGCATGCGCCAGACCGCCGCCGCGCTGATCGGGCGCGAGGCGCAGTACGTCGACGCCGACGGCACCACCAAGAAGGGCATCGTCACCGCGGTGTCCTACAAGGGGGCGGTGCCGCTCGTCATGATCGGCGACGTCTCCATCCCCCTCGACGCCGTCTCCGGCGTCTCCCTCGCTCCCGGCTCCGCTGCCTGACCCCTCTCCCCAGAAAGGCATCACCATGCTCCGCTCGCTCTTCTCCGGAATCTCCGGCCTCCGCTCGCACCAGACCATGCTCGACGTGACGGGCAACAACATCGCCAACGTCAACACGACCGGCTTCAAGGCGTCGTCCGTGCAGTTCCAGGACTCGCTGTCGCAGCTGCTGCGCAACTCGATGCTGCCGCAGCAGGCCCAGGGCGGTCAGAACCCCGCCCAGGTGGGCCTCGGCGTGCAGGTCGCCGGCATCAGCACCAACTTCGCCGGCGGCGCGCCGCAGCCGACCGGTGTGCCCACCGACCTGATGATCTCAGGTGACGGCTTCTTCGTGGTGCGGTCGGGCGGCGAGACCCTGTACACCCGCAACGGCGGCTTCACGTTCGACGCGACCGGTCGCCTGGTCGGCGCGGGCGGCGCGCTCGTGCAGGGCTGGACGGCGCAGAACGGCGCGATCGTTCCCGGCCAGGGCATCGGCGACATCACCCTCCCGGTCGGAGCGCTGAGCCCCGCCGCGGCCACCACGACCGCCCGCGCCACCGGGAACCTGCCCTCGGGCGCCGCCGTGGGTGAGACCCTCGTCCGCGACATCAAGACCTACGACGCCGACGGCGCCGCCACCACGCTGCGCCTCACGTTCACCCGCACCGCGACCGGGTGGGACGTGGCCGACGGCGCCGGTGCCACGACCTCGCTCACCTTCACCGACGGGAAGCAGAACGGCGCGGGCAGCATCGTGTCGGGCGGCATCACGGTCGACCTGTCCGCCGTGACCGGCTTCGCCGACGTGAGCGACCTCGCCCTCAAGGAGCAGAACGGCAAGCCGGCCGGCACGCTCGCCTCCTACGCGCTGACCAACGACGGCAGCCTGGTCGGCACGTTCAGCAACGGCGACACCCAGGTGCTCGCCCGCATCGCGCTCGCCGGCTTCGTCAACCCCGGCGGACTCGAGAAGGTCGGCTCCTCGCAGTTCCGCCCGAGCGGCAACTCGGGTCAGCCCGAGCTCGGTCAGGCCGGGACCGCGGGCCTGGGCGGCATCATCAGCGGCGCGCTGGAGATGTCGAACGTCGACCTGTCGCAGGAGTTCACGAACCTCATCGTGGCCCAGCGCGGCTTCCAGGCGAACGCACGCATCATCACCACGAGCGACGAGGTGCTGCAGGAGCTGACCAACCTCAAGCGCTGATCCCGCGGGGTCGCACGGGAGGGTCCACCGCGCGTCGGGGGCCCTCCCGTCTCGTACGGCTTTGTGGAGCGGGCGGAGCGTCAGGCCGGGCGCAGCGCGTCGGCGGCGGCGCGGAGCACCTCGTCGTTCACCGCGAAGTACGCCCACCGCCCGCGCTGCTCACGCGTGACCAGTCCCGCCTCGGCGAGCAGCTTCATGTGGTGCGACACGGTCGCCTGCGACAGCCCGACGGGCTGGGTGAGGTCGCAGATGCACGCCTCCCCCTCCGGGCTGCCCGAGATGAGCGACAGCAGCAGGACCCGGGTCGGATCGCCCATCGCCTTGAACACGCGCGCCGCCCGCTCGGCGTCGTGCGGCGTGAGGGCGGAGGTCACCCGCGGCACGCAGCACGCGGTCTGGTCGATCACGGTGGGGAGACTCACCAGTCCAGTCTCTCACGTATTGACATTCTTCGATAGATCCGTGATGCTCCTCGTATTGATATTCATCGATACGAGGAGCATCGGATGTCCGCACTACCCGTCGTCGTCATCGGAGCCGGCCCGCAGGGCCTCGCCGCCGCCGCCCACCTGACCGAGCGCGGTCTCGACGCGATCGTCGTGGAGCGCGGCGACGCCGCCGGGGCCGCCGTGGCGGAATGGGGGCACGTGCGCCTGTTCTCCGCGTGGCCCGAGCTGACCGACGCGGCGGCGCGCCGCCTGCTCGAACCCACCGGCTGGGTCGCGCCGAGCCGCGGGTACCCCACCGGCGCCGAATGGGTCGAGGGCTACCTCGCACCCCTCGCCGCGAGCCTGGGCGAGCGGGTGCGCTACGCGACCACCGTCACCGGGATCGCCCGACAGGGACGAGACCGGGTCGTGGACAGCGGCCGCGCGGCGCAGCCGTTCGTCGTCCACACGCGAGACCGCCAGGGCGTGGAGGGCCGCATCGTCGCCCGAGCGGTCATCGACGCGAGCGGCACCTGGGGCCTTCCCAACCCCGCGGGCGCCGACGGCTTCCCCGCCCTGGGCGAGACCGCAGCCGCCGACCGGGTCTCGTACCGGATCCCCGACGACGTGTCCGCGTTCGCCGGGCGGCACGTCGTGGTCGTGGGGGCCGGGCACTCCGCGACGCACACCGCTCTCCGCCTCGCCGACCTGGCCCGCCGCGAGCCGGGCACCCGCGTCACCTGGCTCCTGCGGCGCGGCAGCACAGGGCACACCTTCGGCGGAGGTGACGCCGACGACCTCGCCGAG
>NZ_SSDM01000371.1:0-5267 GCF_004794375.1 Microbacterium sp. K35
CCTCGACCCCGCGTGCCCGCAAGGCCAGCGCCGCGGACGCGCTCGATGCGGGCGACCGGGAGCTGTTCGAGGCGCTGCGGGCGTGGCGGGCCGAGACCGCACGCGAGCAGGGGGTGCCGGCGTACATCGTGTTCGGCGACGTCACGCTGCGCGCCCTGGCCGAGCACCGCCCGGCGTCCGCCGCTGACCTGGAGGGCATCACCGGCATCGGCGCGAAGAAGCGCGAGGCCTACGGCGACGGGGTGCTCGCGGTCATCGCCGCGAATTGAGGCCCGGCTGTCGCGAGCCGACAAGCCGGACGGGGCGCGACCCCCGAGGCTCTTGGAGGAAGGAGACAGCGGAGTTCTCCCCGGTTTGTGGCACACCTACCATGGAGGCACCGTCACTTCTCCGAGGAGGAACCCCCATGGTCGACGCTGCCGTCCGTCCTTCCACCACCCCCGACGAGCCCCGTCGCGAGACGGAAGCTCCGCGCATCGATGTCGCCGCCGTCACCGACGCCCTGATGGGCACCTGGGCCGACGTGCGCCGTGAGGCCCGCGAGATGATCAAGGATCCGGCGTTCTGGCGTCAGGACGAGCTGGGCAAGGACGAGCACCGCGAGCGCGTGCTCAGCCAGCTGCACCTGCTGGTGGAGAACAAGGCCGTGCACCGCGCGTTCCCGAAGCGCTTCGGCGGCGAGGAGAACAACGGCGGCAACATCGCCGGGTTCGAGGAGCTGGTCGCCGCCGACCCCAGCCTCCAGATCAAGTCGGGCGTGCAGTGGGGTCTGTTCGGCTCCGCGATCCTGCAGCTCGGCACGGCGGAGCACCACGAGAAGTGGCTGCCCGGCGTGATGGATCTGTCGATCCCCGGCGCGTTCGCGATGACCGAGATCGGCCACGGCTCCGACGTCGCGGCGGTCGGCACCACCGCGACCTACGACCCGGAGACGGAGGAGTTCGTCATCCACACGCCGTTCCGCGGCGCGACCAAGGAGTACCTCGGCAACGCGGCCCTGCACGGCATCGCGGCGACCGTGTTCGCGCAGCTCATCACGAACGGCGTGAACCACGGCGTGCACTGCTTCTACGTGCCGCTGCGCGGGGACGACGGAAACGACCTGCCGGGCATCGGCCGCGAGGACGACGGTCTCAAGGGCGGGCTGAACGGCATCGACAACGGACGGCTCTCGTTCGACCGGGTGCGCATCCCGCGCACGAACCTGCTGAACCGGTACGGCGACGTGGCCGCGGACGGCACGTACACCAGCGCCATCGACAGCCCCGGCCGCCGCTTCTTCACGATGCTCGGCACCCTGGTGCAGGGGCGCGTGTCGCTCGACGGCGCCGCGTCCTGGGCGTCGGCGCTCGGCCTGTACATCGCGGTCACCTACGCCACCCAGCGCCGCCAGTTCGACGGGGCGGACGGCCAGGAGGTCGTGCTGCTCGACTACGGCAAGCACCAGCGCCGCCTGCTCCCGCGGCTCGCGACCACGTATGCGCAGATCTTCGCGCACGACGAGTTCCTGCAGAAGTTCGACGGCGTGTTCTCCGGGCGCACCGACACCCCGGGCGACCGGGAAGACCTGGAGACGCTCGCCGCGGCCCTCAAGCCGCTGTCGACCTGGCACGCGCTCGACACGCTCCAGGAGGCGCGCGAGGCGTGCGGCGGGGCGGGCTTCATGTTCGAGAACCGGCTCGTCGGCCTGCGGCAGGACCTCGACATCTACGTCACCTTCGAGGGCGACAACAACGTGCTCCTGCAGCTCGTCGGCAAGCGGCTGCTGACCGACTACGCCAAGCAGTTCCAGGGCAAGGACGCGGCGTACCTCGCCCGGTACGCCGTGGGCATGACGGCGGGGAAGGTGTTCCACGGTGCGGGCCTGCGCCAGCTCGGCCAGGCCGTGAGCGACTTCGGACAGGTCGCCCGTTCGGTGGAGCGCGGGCTGCGCGAGGAGCAGCAGCACGACCTGCTCGCCGGTCGCGTGCAGCAGATGGTCGCGGACATCGCCGGGCGGCTGCGCGCCGCCGGGAAGGACAAGACGCTCGGCGCCGAGCTGTTCAACCAGAACCAGACCGAGCTGATCGAGGCCGCCAGGGCGCACGGCGAGCTGCTGCAGTGGGAGGCGTTCACCGACGCGGTCCACGCGATCGACGACCCGGAGACGCGGAAGGTGCTCACGTGGCTGCGCGACCTCTTCGGTCTGCAGCTGATCGAGAAGCACCTGGCGTGGCACCTCATCCACGGACGCCTGTCGACGCAGCGCGCCGCCGCCGTGTCCAGCTACATCGACCGGCTGTGCGCCCGGCTGCGTCCGCACGCGCTCGACCTCGTCGACGCGTTCGGGTACGAGCCCGAGCACGTGCGCGCGCCGATCGCGAGCGGGGCCGAGAAGCAGCGTCAGGACGAGGCCCGCGCCTACTACGCCGATCTCGCGGCCTCCGGCCAGGCCCCGATCCAGGAGAAGGCGCTGAAGAAGCAGAAGCGCTGACGCGGTTCGCCGTTCACCACCCCTCGATCCCGCCCGGATCCGCCGCGATCCGGGCGGGATCGTCGCGTCCGGCGCCGTGTTCTGAGGAGGTGGGAACGGGCGTAGTCTCGGCAGGTACCGACCAGAGGAGCACCATGTCGTCCGTCATCGCCTACGCCGCCCCCGCCGAGGCCGCCCCGCTCGAGAAGACCGTGATCGAGCGGCGGGAGCTGGGGCCGCACGACATCCTCATCGACATCGCGTTCGCGGGCATCTGCCACTCCGACATCCACACCGTGCGCGGCGACTGGGGCCCGCAGCAGTACCCGCTGGCACCGGGTCACGAGATCACCGGCACGGTCGCGGCGGTGGGCTCCGAGGTCACGCGTCACGCCGTGGGCGACCGCGTGGGCGTGGGGTGCCTGGTGAACTCCTGCGGCGAGTGCCGGCAGTGCCGCCGCGGCGAGGAGCAGTACTGCGAGAACGGCGCCATCGGCACCTACGGCGCGGTGGACCGCGACGGCACGATCACCCAGGGCGGCTACGCGCAGCAGGTCGTGGTGACCGAGGGATTCGTGCTGCGCATCCCCGACGCGCTGCCGCTCGACGCCGCGGCCCCGCTGCTGTGCGCGGGCATCACCACGTATTCGCCGCTGCGGCACTGGAAGGTCGGCCCCGGCACGCGCGTGGCAGTGGTGGGCATGGGCGGACTCGGGCACATGGGGGTGCAGATAGCGCACGCGCTGGGTGCCGAGGTGACCGTGCTGTCGCAGACCCTGTCGAAGCAGGACGACGGCCTGCGGCTCGGCGCCGACCGCTACTTCGCCACGAGCGACCGCGAGACGTTCCGTGAGCTGCGCGGGTCGTTCGACGTGATCCTCAACACCGTGAGCGCCGCGATCGACCTGCGCTCCTACCTGGGGCTGCTCGACGTGGACGGCACGCTGGTGTGCGTGGGCGCGCCGCCGGAGGCCCTGTCGGTGAACGCGGGCTCGCTCATCGCGGGGCGTCGCTCGATCGCCGGGTCGAACATCGGCGGCATCAGGGAGACGCAGGAGATGCTCGACTTCTGCGCCGAGCACGGCATCACCGCGCAGATCGAGGTCATCCCCGCGTCGGCGATCAACGAGGCGTACGAGCGCGTGCTCGCCTCCGACGTCCGCTACCGCTTCGTGATCGACGCCGCCACCTTCGCCGCCTGACCGCCTCCCGATCCCGCGCGACAGCTCCGTGCGGGATCGGAACCGCGCCGCGGAGGGGTCGGGGAGGCCCGCTTCCGATCCCGCATCCGGCGCGGGTGCGTGTCGGCGGTCGCCGGTAGCGTCGAGTCATGACCTCCCTCCTGATCGGCCCCGACCTCCGCGCGCGCTGCGCGTGGGTGGGCGACGACCCCGAGTACCGCCGCTACCACGACGAGGAGTGGGGCACCGCGCTGCACGGCGACCGGGCGCTGTTCGAGAAGATGGCGCTGGAGGGGTTCCAGGCCGGGCTCTCCTGGATCACGATCCTGCGCAAGCGTCCGCGGTTCCGCGAGGTGTTCGCGGGGTTCGAGCCGGAGGCGGTCGCCGCGTTCGACGAGTCCGATGTCGAGCGGCTGATGGGCGACGCCGGCATCATCCGCAACCGCGCCAAGATCGAGGCCACGATCGGCAATGCGCGCCTCGTCCGTGCGATGGCGGAGGGGGAGCTCGACGCGCTCATGTGGTCGTTCGCCCCGCCGGCGAGCGGCGCCCGGCCGAGCTCGTTCGCCGAGGTCCCGGCGGTGACGCCGGAGTCGACCGCGCTGAGCAAGGAGCTGCGGCGCCGGGGCTTCCGGTTCGTCGGACCGACCACGATGTACGCCCTGATGCAGTCCGCCGGGATGGTCGACGATCACATCGCGGGGTGCTGGCGGGCGTAGCTCCGGCCGAGTGGGGAGATCTCCCCATCGAGCGATATTCTGCGACGTGGTTAGGATGTAGCAGTGTTCCGTGGGCCGTCGTGCCGCGGTGGAGTCAGTGTGAGACGACCCTGGGGGGGAACCGGGTATGAAGGCGTTGTCGTGGATGCGCGCGCGACCCAAGACGCTGGCGTCCGCCGCCGGGGTCACGGTGGGTGTGATCGCCCTCACCACGATGGCCTTCACGTATGAGGGCTTCCCCACCACCAAGGTCGACCTGAACGACGGCGGCGTCTGGATCACCAAGACCTCGAGCCTGCTCGTCGGGCACTTCAACCACGAGTCCACGATCCTCGACGGCGGGCTGCGCACCACCAGCGAGGACTACGACATCCTGCAGGACGCGGCGAACGTGCTGGTCGTCGACGAGAGCGCGTCCACCGTGACCGCGGTCGACCCGGCGCGCGTCTCGCTCGGCGACTCCGCCCTCATCCCCTCCACCGCGAAGGTCGCGCTCGGCGCGAACACCGCGGCGATCCTCGACCAGGACTCGGGCGACCTGTGGGTCGTGCCGGTCCGGGGCATCAACGCGTTCGAGATCGAGGCCGCGGAGCCCGTGGTCGAGCTCGGCGACGACTCCGACGTGACGGTCGCCCAGGACGGCACCGTGTTCGGGCTGTCGGGCGAGCGCGGCGAGGTCGTCACGGTCCCGGTCGACCCCGAGGGCGCGCCGCTCGACCCGTCCGCCGCGTCGGTGGGCGAGCTCGACCTGTCCGAGCGCCCGTCGATCACCGCGATCGGCCGCACCCCGGTCGTGCTCGATGCGGCCGCCGGCGTCGTGACGAGCCCGGGCGGCTTCCGCACCGAGGTTCCGGGCGCCGCCGACGCCGTGCTGCAGCACGCCTCCGCCGAGACCGACGCGGTCGCCCTCGCGAC
>NZ_SSDM01000372.1:0-56567 GCF_004794375.1 Microbacterium sp. K35
CGCGCCGCGGGCTGTGGATCGGGCTCGCCGCGGCCGCGGTGGTCGTGGTCGTCGGCGGCATCGTGGGCCTCAACGTGCTCGTGTCGGGGCTCACGCCCGACCCGGCGCCGGAGAGCACCGAGTCCGCGGTCGACCCGCAGGACCCGGTGTCCGACGCGGTGCCCAAGGTCACCGAGCTCGCGGGCACCCGGGCCGGGGAGCAGGTCACGTTCACGTGGCAGAACCCCGACCCGCAGGAGGACGACAGCTTCATCTGGACCGAGACCGGCAGCGCGGCCGACGGAGCCGTGAAGCAGGTGGCGGAGCCGACCGTCACGTTCGCCCCGGCGTCGGCCGGCGAGGTGTGCATCGAGGTCATGCTGCGCCGCGGCGACGGCAGGGCGTCCGAGCCCGTGACGGGGTGCGTGGAGTGAGCGCGGTGGCGGGGGTCACGGTCGAGTTCGCGGGCGAGTACTACCCGATCGACCACGGGAACCGGTTCGTGGTCGGGCGCGAGGGCGACCTGGCCCTCGACGACAACCTGTTCCTGCACCGGCACTTCCTGGAGATCAGCGAGGGCGACGGCCTGTGGTGGCTGACGAACATCGGCACCCGCCTCACCGCCACCGTCACCGACTCGGCCGGCGGTGTGCAGGCGTGGCTCGCGCCGGGGGCGCGGCTGCCGCTCGTGTTCGAGACCACCACGGTGGTCTTCAGCGCGGGACCGACCACGTACGAGCTGGTGCTGCACGCCGCGGAGCCCGCGTTCCGTGCCACCAAGCGCGACTACGACGACGACGGCATGTCCACGATCGGCGACGTGCCGCTCACGCTGAGCCAGAAGCTGCTGATCCTGGCGCTCGCCGAGCCGCAGCTGCGTCGCGACGGCACGGGCATGAGCGAGATCCCGTCGTCGGCCAAGGCGGCCGAGCGGCTCGGGTGGACGGTCACGCGGTTCAACCGCAAGCTCGACAACGTGTGCGACAAGTTCGACCGCGTCGGCGTGCCCGGCATGCGCGGCGGTCAGCGCAGCTTCGCGACCAACCGCCGTGCGCGTCTGGTGGAGCACGTGATCGCGTCGCGTCTCGTCACGAAGGACGACCTCCCGCTGCTGGACGCCCCGCAGCCGAGCGAGGCAGAGGGAGACAACGAGTGAAGGTACGGCTGACCCTGCTGCGTCAGGGCGCGGCATCCAGCGACATCGAGGTCACGGCGGAGAGCACGGCGACGATCGGCGAGATCGCCGCGATGATCGTGCGCGCCGATCCGCTGGGCTCCTTCGCGCACGCCGACCCGACCGCCGTGACCCTGGAGGCGTACAGCTCGGTGGTGTCGGGGGCGGGCGACCTGCTCGCGCCGGAGTCCACGTTCGCGCACGTCGGGCTGGCGCACGGCGCCACGGTCCGTGTGGTCCCCGCGTCGTACGAGCAGCGTCCCGTGGTCGGCCGCATGGAGGTCGGTGCGGGCCCGGGTGCGCGCTCGATCGCGCTGACCCGCGGCACGATCGTGCTCGGTCGCGACGAGTCGTGCGACGTGGTGATCGATGATCCGCTGGTGTCGAAGAAGCACGCGCGACTGGAGATCGGCGACCGCGTCGAGCTGATCGACCTGAACTCCGCGAACGGCATCCTCGTCGACGGCGCCTCGGTCGTGCGCCTGGTGGCGGCGGAGGGCGAGCTGTCGGTCGTGCTGGGCGACACCCCCGTGCGCGTCAAGGTCGAGGCGGGTGCCACGACGCCGTCGCCCGCGGAGGCCTCCATCCGCCAGGTCGAGTTCGTGCGCTCGCCGCGCGTCGAGGAGCGGTACCTGGGCGAGGAGCTCGACGGCACCGACCTCCCCGTGCCCGCCCGCAAGCAGCCGTTCCCGCTGCTGACGCTCGTCGCCCCGCTGCTCATGGGCGGCGCGATGTACGCGTTCACGCAGAACCTGCTGTCGATCATGTTCGTGGCGCTGTCGCCGCTGCTGATGATCGGCACGTGGCTCACCACGAAGAACCAGCAGAAGCGCGAGCTGGAAGAGGACAAGAAGCGCTTCGAGGAGCAGCTGGAGCGCCTGGACGCGCGGCTGCAGAGCGAGCGCGACCGGGAGATCGACGTGCGCCGCCGCGAGGTGCCGCTGCTGCGCGAGATCAGCGACGCCGCGCTCACCGCCGGTCCGCTGGTGTGGACGCGCCGCACCGAGCACTGGTCGTTCCTGCACGTGCGACTCGGGATCGGCGACACCGCCTCGCGCAGCTCGGTGAAAGACTCCAACGGCCGCGACCGCGCGATCCCGGAGTACGTCGACCGCCTGGACGCGGTCGTCGAGGCGACCAGGATCGTGCCGCAGGTGCCGATCCTGGAGGACCTGACCGACGTCGGCGCGCTCGGCATCGCGGGCCTCGGCGGCCGCTCGACCGGATACGCCAGGGCCCTGCTCGCGCAGCTCGCCGGGCTGCACGCCCCCGCCGATGTCGGGGTGGTGGGCCTGTGGGGTCCGCGCTGGGGCGCTCAGCTGGCCGATGCGAAGTGGCTGCCGCACGCGTGGTCGGCGCAGGCCGTGCTGGGTGTGCAGCCGATCGGCGACGGTCCCACCTCCGCGGGGCAGATCGTCGCGCGCCTGGAGGAGCTGATCGCGCAGCGCTCGACCCGCAGCGGCGACGCGGTGGAGCTCGGGGCGCTGGAGGCCGAGAAGGCCGCGACGAACAGCGGCTCGAAGGTCGGCGAGGATTCCCGCAGCCGTCATGACGCGGTGCCCAAGCCCGCGATCGTCGTGCTGATCGCCCCGGACGCCCCGGTCGACCGCGGCCGCCTGATCCAGCTGTCCGAGCGTGCGGCCACCCGCGGCATCTTCCCGGTCTGGCTCACGGAGGACGCGGCCGCCCTGCCCGCGTCGTGCCGCACGTTCGTCGAGCTCGGGTCGACCGACAGCGCGCACTTCGTCCGGCTCGGCGAGGTGATCGACGACCTGTCCGTCGACGAGCTCACGCGGGAGCAGTTCGCGGTGTTCGCGCGCGCTCTGGCGCGGCTGACCGACGCGGGCGAGGTCGCCCTGGACCGCAGCGACGTGCCGCGCACGATCTCGATGCTGCACCTGCTCGGCCGCGACATGGCCACGCAGCCGGAGAGCGTGATCGACCGGTGGACGCAGAACGACTCGCTGCACTCCCGGCGCAAGGTCGGCTCCGCGCGCCGGTACCAGCCGAAGCTGCGCGCCCTGGTCGGCGCGGGGGCGGAGGGCGCCCTGCAGCTCGACCTCCGGCAGCAGGGCCCGCACGCGCTCGTGGGCGGGACCACCGGTTCCGGCAAGAGCGAGTTCCTGCAGGCCTGGGTGCTCGGCATGGCGACCGAGTACAGCCCGGAGCGCCTGACGTTCCTCTTCGTGGACTACAAGGGCGGCTCGGCGTTCGCGGACTGCGTGAGCCTGCCGCACTGCGTGGGCATCGTGACCGACTTGAACGAGCACCTGGTGCGCCGCGTGCTGGTCAGCCTCCGCGCCGAGCTGCACTACCGGGAGCACCTGTTCAACCGCAAGAAGGCGAAGGACATCCTGGAGCTGGAGCGCGCGGGCGACCCGCAGGCCCCGCCCGCCCTGGTGCTCGTGATCGACGAGTTCGCGGCGCTGGCGAAGGAGGTGCCGGAGTTCGTCGACGGCGTGATCGACATCGCCCAGCGTGGGCGCTCCCTCGGCATCCACCTCATCATGGCCACGCAGCGTCCGGCCGGTGTCATCAAGGACAACCTGCGCGCGAACACGAACCTCCGGGTCGCGCTGCGCATGGCCGACGAGACCGACAGCAACGACGTGATCGGCACGAAGGACGCGGCGCTGTTCGATCCGGGCACGCCCGGCCGCGGCATCGCGAAGACGGGTCCCGGCCGCATGACGCTGTTCCAGTCGGCGTACTCGGGCGGCTGGAGCCTGGGGGAGGACGACGGCACCGACGTCTCCATCGCCGCGTTCGGCTCGACGGACCAGGGCCCGTGGGAGCTGCCGATCGACGAGAACGCGGTGGTGGTCGACGACGACCTCGGCCCGAACGACCAGCAGCGTCTGGTGAGCACGATGGTGCTCGCGGCGCAGGCCGCGCAGGTCGCGCAGCCGCGGCGTCCGTGGCTCGACGAGCTGGCGCCGACGTTCGACCAGCTCAAGCTGCCGCAGCGCACCGATGCGGCCCTGCTGCTCGGTGTGATCGACGAGCCCGAGCGTCAGGAGCAGGTGCCGTTCCACTTCCTGCCCGACACCGAGGGCCACATGGTCATCTACGGCACCAGCGGCTCCGGCAAGTCTGCGGCCCTGCGGACGCTCGCGGTGTCGGCGGGCATCACGCCGCGCGGCGGACCCGTGCACGTGTACGGTCTCGACTTCGGCTCGGGCGCGCTGCGCATGCTGGAGCCCCTGCCCCACGTGGGTTCGGTCATCTCGGGCGACGACGCCGAGCGGGTCGCCCGGCTGTTCGCGACGCTGCGTCAGGAGCTCGACCGCCGCGGCGACGCGTATTCGGCGGTGGGCGCGGCGACCCTCACCGAGTACCGGCAGCTGTCGGGCAAGAGCGACGAGCCGCGCATCGTGGTGCTGATCGACGGGTTCGCGGCGTTCCGCAACGACTACGAGGCCGTGATCGGCCGCACCGACACGTACAACGCGCTGCAGGAGGTGCTGTCCGACGGCCGTGCGGTCGGCATCCACGTGGTGCTGTCGGCCGACCGGTTCCAGAGCATCCCGAGCGCTCTGAACGCGATGATCCAGCGCCGCGTGGTGCTGCGCATGGCCGACACCGACGCGTACAACATCCTCAACGTGCCCAAGGACGTGCTCACGCCGGAATCGGTGCCGGGGCGCGCGATCGTGGGCGAGAACGAGGCGCAGATCGCGATCATCGGCGGTACGCGCAGCATGAAGGAGCAGTCGCTGGCGATCGAGCGGATGGCCGCGTCGATGTCGCGCCGCGGCGTGCCCGACGCGCCGCCGGTGCGTGCGCTGCCGCTCAGCTACGGGCTGGAGGAGGTGCCGGCGACGGTCGGCGACCAGCTCGTGGTGGGTCTGGCGGACAGCGACCTCGGTCCGTTCGGCATCGAGCCGACCGGCACGTTCGTGATCGCCGGTCCGCCCGCGAGCGGCAAGAGCAACGCGCTGGCCGCGATCACGCAGCAGGCGCTGCGGGCGCGACCGGGCACGCCGACGCTGTTCCTCGGGTCGACCCGCTCCCCGGCGCGCCACGCGGTGTCGTGGACCGCGACGGCGGCGGACGGCATCAGCGGCACCGCGGCCGTGGCCGAGATCGTGGAGAAGGCCGAGCAGGGCCTGAAGCCGGTCGTGGCGGTGGAGGGCGTCGCGGAGTTCGCGTCGTCGCTGCTCGAGATGCCGCTGTCCGACCTGGTCAAGCGCGCGACGCGCGGCGAGCTGCTGCTGCTGTTCACGGGCGACACGAGCGAGTGGACCAGCAACTTCGGGCTGCTCGGCGAGATCAAGCAGGCGCGGCGCGGTGTGGTGCTCCAGCCGGAGACGATCGACGGCGAGCTCGTGCTCAAGGCGCCCCTGCCCCGCATCGGCCGCGGCGAGTTCCCGGTCGGCCGGGCGGTGCTGGCGCAGCGCGGCAAGATCGTGCGGGTGCAGTTCCCGCTCGTGATCCCCGAGACCGTCTGACCCGGCGGCCCTCCGCCGCCCATACGAAAGCCATAGCCCCGCCAGAGGCTCCTGATCATCGGGGCGGGCACCATGGTGACTCTCGACGCCCCCGAAGGAGCCGCCATGAGCCCGAGTCCCGAACCCACGCCCACACCGCGGGGCCCCGCCTACGAGGGGCGACTGCTGCCGCGTACCGAGGAAGAGGTCGTCGATCAGGGGGCCGCGTTCGACCTGGGCACGCTGTTCAGCCGGCGCGGCGTGCTCGGGCTGGTGGGACTGGGGGCTGCGTCCGCCGCGCTCGCGGCCTGCGCGCCGCTGTCGTCCGGAGCCGGCACGACCGCCGCGCCCACCGCCGACGCGGGGAGCGACGGCACCGCGACGACGGGCGTGGACGGCGAGATCCCCGACGAGACGGCCGGCCCCTATCCGGGCGACGGCTCGAACGGCCCCGACGTGCTGGAGGAGTCCGGGATCGTCCGGCGCGACATCCGCTCGAGCATCGACGGGGGCGCGACGGCCGAGGGGGTGCCGCTGACGTTCGAGCTCACGGTGCTCGACCTCGCGAACGGCGGGGTGCCCTTCGCCGGGGTCGCCGTGTACGCGTGGCACTGCACGGCGCAGGGGGAGTACTCGATGTACTCCTCGGGCCTGGAAGACGTGACCTACCTCCGCGGCGTGCAGGTCGCGGATGCGGACGGCCGTGTCTCCTTCACGTCGATCTTCCCCGGCTGCTACTCGGGACGGTGGCCGCACATCCATTTCGAGGTGTACCCCGACGTCTCCGCGATCACCGACTCGACCGCTGCCATCGCGACCTCGCAGCTGGCGCTGCCCGAAGCCGCGTGCACGGCCGTGTACGCGCTGCCGGCCTACGACGGCTCGGCCGGGAACCTCGCGCAGACCTCGCTCGACGCCGACATGGTGTTCGGCGATGACGGGGGTGCCCTGCAGCTCGCGAGCATCGCCGGCGACACCGGCACCGGTTACCGCGCATCGCTCATGGTGGGCGTCGACACCACGACGACGCCGAGCGCCGGCGGCGCCCCGCAGGGTGGTCCCGGCGCGGGTGGGCGACCGCCGGGGAGCTGATGGGGACTTCTCCCCATTTGCGTGGCGGGTGCCCTTCGTTACTCTCGAAGAACAAGAACACCTCCGGCACCGGCCGGGGCGACCGGAAGGTAACACCAATGACGAACCTCAAAGTCAGCTACGCCGACATGAAGGACGCTGCTGGCCGTCTCCGCACGGGCCAGCAGGACATCGAGACCCAGCTCAAGAACCTGCGCGCCTACGTGTCGCAGCTCGTCTCGGGCGGCTTCGTGACCACGTCCGCCTCGGGTGCGTTCGACGCCTCGTACGCGCAGTTCAACCAGGGTGCCACCGCGACCATCGCGGGCATCGAGGGCATGGCCCGCTTCCTCGACGTGGCGGCCCAGTCGCTGCAGTCGACCGACGAGCAGCTCGCGGCGCAGATCCGCCAGTAACGCCTCAGCGAGAAGAGGGGATGCCGATCCGGCATCCCCTCTTCTGCGTCTCCGGGCGCTGTCCCCGACCCCGCACGAGGACGGATGCGGCACGCTCCGCGTCACCCGCGTCGGCATATTGCCATGCGCATGACCCGTGCATACCGTGACTTCCGAAACACGCTGATGGGGGGGCTGGCGTTTCGGAAAGCACCATCGTTTCGAGGCTTCATCCTGCCCGCAGCGGGAAAGGAAGAGATCATGGAGACGACGATGAAGAGCAACGACAAGGGACGGCGGTTCGCGCGCTGGGGAAAGCTGGCGGTGGCGTCGGGAGCCGTCGCGGTCGCCTGCGGGATCGCGTTCGCGGCTCCCGCCTCGGCCGATGACGGCTACGGAGGCTACGACTTCGGCTCCGGCAACACGTACAGCTGGGGCCAGGGGTACGACGGCGGCTACGGCTACGGCAGCTCCTACGGCGACGGGTGGGGTCAGCCCAACGGATCGTCGAACTGGTGGGCGTCGAACGACGTCGTGCAGAACGTGCTGCAGGGCAACTCCTGGGCTGGAGCGCCCAGCGTGCAGAACTCGGGATACTCGCCGCAGCAGGTCTCCTCGTGGGGCAACAGCCTGTTCTCGTCGTGGTGGCGCTGAACGCTCGTCGCGTTTCGGTCGCGCAGCGGTGAGCACGAGTTCCTGACCGCGTCGGCGGCCCCCACCGCGCAGGGTTCGACCCCTGGACGTCCGGACGTCCAGGGGTCGAGGTCTGCTCAGCGGAGGGCCGCGGCCGCGTCGGCCAGATGCCGGGCGTTGTGGTTGAGCACCTTCACGATGATGCCGTGGCGGCGCAGCTCGGCGACCGTGCGGGCGCCCTCCTCGCTGTCGCGGCCGAGCGCGGCGATCGTCGCGACGACCAGCACGTCACCGGCGTGCAGGGTGCCGATGAGACGGGCGATCCGGTCGCTCCAGCTCTCCAGGATGTCCGGGGCCGGATGGCGGAAGCCCTCGATGGGCACGCCGAAGCGGGTGAGGTCGGCGCGCTGCTCCACGACCGAGGGCATGTCGTCGCGGGAGACGACGAGGCCGACCAGGCGGGAGCCATCGGGCCGGGCGAGCCAGAAGTTGCGGTTCGCCTGCAGCTCGGTGAAGCACTTGGGGCACTCGGCGGCCGCGTGCGGCAGATGCAGCGGGCTCGTCAGGGCCTCGTCGACGGATGCCGCCGTCGTGGGTTCGATCGTCTCGCTCATCGCGCACCTCCGTCCTCCATTGTGCCCTGTCCGCGACCGGATCTGTGCCCTGCGGGCGCCCGCCGGGCGTCCGGTTTTGCACCCGTGGCGGGAGCCCGACCAGAATAGGGGTCATGCGTCGCCTCACCGCTGTCCTTCTCGCGTCCGCCTCGCTCCTCCTGCTGGCCGGATGCGCCCCATCGGAGGACGAGCGGCGCGGCGACCTCGCGGCCGAACTGGAGGGCATCGACGGCGTGGACACCGCGCGCGTGGACAGCGTCGAGGTCGTGGTCGCGACCGAACCGGGGCTGTCCGAGGACGACTCCGCGGAGGTGCTGCAGGGCGTGCGCGATCTCGTGCTCGCGCAGGACGACGCCGAGGACTACACCTCCGTCGCCGTCTGGTTCTACGGACAGGGCGAGAGCTCGTGGACCGGTGACTGGGGCCTCGGCGCGATCGCCGCGGACGGGTTCGACCAGCAGGCGGCGTTCCTCGCGTCCCTCGCCGGCTGGGACGGCGTCACCGCCGCCGATGCTCCCGTGAGCAGCGTCGAGCTGAAGGTGACGCGGAACGACGACCAGGTCGTGGAGCTCACGGCGAGCGCCGAGTCGGCGGGTGTCGCGGACGAGTGGAAGACCGGACTGCAGGAGCTGTGGACCTCCAGCGGCGGTGACGCGGATCAGGCGATCCGCTGGCGCTGAGCGAACGCGCCCCGCAGGTTACGGGGTTCCGCCGTTCGCGGCACTGGTGATCTCGGCCTCCTGCGTCTCGAACGCGGTCGCGGCATCGCGGGCGACCACGCCCGCACCGGCGGTCATGCTCTGCAGCTGCAGCAGCGTGCCCTTGGCCCACATCGCCCAGGTGTCGGCGGCCGCGGAGACGGCGGAGCTGCCGCACGCGCCGAGTGCGAGGTCCACGTCGAGGCTCATGGCCCATGCGGTGCTCTGCAGCGTGCCGCCGGTCGCGCCGACGGCTTCGGAGTCGAACTGGAGATCGGTCATCACGGCACCTTCACATCGTCGGGGGAGTAGGTCTCGGTGGGGTCGGGTCGGGGGTCGCCGGAGGGCGCCGACGGCTCCGCGGAGACGGCGCGCGCAGCGGCGGCGCGCGTGCAGCCGACGAGCGCGATCCCGCCGATCAGGATGAGCGCCCAGCCGCCGGATCGCCGCATCAGGTGCCCTCCGCCCACGAGGTGTTGGCCTCGACACCGCGCTGGTAGTCGGCGAACATCTCGCGGGCGAGGTCGTCGACCTGCCCCGCCGAGAGGGCCTCGGTCATTCCCAGGTCCACGAGCATCTGCTCGATGGTCTCCATGGTCGCGATCTCGCGGCCGTTCGCCGCGTCGGCCTGAGCCTCCAGCAGCGCCTCGTGCGAGTTCGCCCACGCCGCCGTCGCCTGTCCGGAGCCCCAGTCGGAGACGCCGCCGATCACGGCGCTCTGCGCCACATCGATCACCACGCTCCCGCCGGCCACGAGGACGTCGCCCACGGCCGGGATCGGGATCAGGCCGACCACGGTGCCCACTCCGTCGATCGCGGCCTGGACCGCTTCGTCGTGACGGGTCGCCTCGCCGAGGGCGGCTCCCGCCGGGGAGCCGTCGAGCCAGCCCTGCAGCTCCACGACACGCTCCAGGGCGTCGGCCTTGAAGGCGCTGTCGGCGGGCGCCAGGTCGGCGATCGCGATGAGCGCGTCCTGGTACTGCTGCACCGACTGGGCGATGACCGCGGCACCGGCGGACGGCGTCTCCCCGTCGCTCCAGGCGGCCGTGCCGAGAAGCTGCGCGAGCTGCGCCTGCGTGACATCGGGGATCGCGCGCGGGTCGTCCGTCCCGATCAGCAGGTTCTCGAAGTACGGACGGGTTCCCGCGGCCGGGTCGCTCTCGCTGATGGCCTCGGAGAAGTAGGGCATCGCGACCGAGATGCCCTCGGCGACGCGCACCTGGCCGATGCTCGTGAGGTTCTCCGGCAGGAACGATTCGTTGCCGGTGAGCTCGCGCACGACCTGGGTGGTGAGTTCCGCCACGCGCTGCCACGTCTCGGGGTTGTACGTGTGGGTCGCATCGGCCGGGCCTCCCGCGGCCTGCTGCGCGCCGGCCCACAGGGCTCCGGGCCCTTCGAAGCCGTCGCCGGACGAGTTCGCGCTCCAGTCGCGCTCACCGAACCAGTACTCGATGCGGCCGTCGCCGAGGTCGCCGTCGCCGAACGGGTCGTTCTCGGTGGAGGTGAGCCAGTCGAGGGCCGCGTCGGGGTAGGTGCCGAGGGTCGAGAAGATGCGCCCGGCCAGATCGTCGACGCGGTTGCCGTCGAGTCCGGTCTGCTCGCCCTCCAGGAACGCCAGGGTGCGGCCGCCCGCGTTCGGGGAGAAGTCGGTCCAGCCCCCGTAGAGCATGCTGGCGGGGTCGCGCTCGATGCGATCGATCTCGTCGGCCATCGCCACCGTGAGGTTCACCCCGAGCGGGTGGTTCTTCTCGTCGGAGAACAGGAAGCCGATCGCGGCGACCGCGCCGCCCACGCTCGACGAGGCGCCGGTGAGCATGCTCTCGGCGAAGTCCTTCGACGTCGACTCCATCCAGATCTGGGATCCGGTCGACAGGCCGCCGCGGATCGACGTCGCCAGGGCGAGCGCCGTCGCACCGGCCAGGCCGTCCACCATGACGGCGTCGCCGAGGTTGTCGATCATCGAGACGGTGTTCTCGCCGCCGACCTCCAGGAAGAACTGCGACATGACGAACGTGTCGTCGCCCCACACGTCGAAGAAGTCCTGCATCGCCTGCAGGTTCTCGTCGGTGATGTCGCCCTCGGCGATCTCGTCCGCCACGTTCGCGAACGCGTCGCCGAGGTTGTCGTAGTTCAGGTCGTCGATGTCGTCGATGCCCGCGAAGCTCAGAGCCGACTGCATGGCGTCCCAGCGCGGAGAGGCCGGCGGGGCGAGAGCGGCCACCAGCGTGCTGTCGGCGGTCTCGCGCTGCGTGGCGAGGGCCTTGAGCTGGTTCGCGGCCTGCCGCATGTCGGCGAGGCCCGCGGTGGTGCCGCTCGGCACCCACAGGCCCGGCTGCAGCGTGGGGCTGGGGGCGTTGAACGTGTAGGTCGAGAGCGGGAACGGGCTCTCCTCGGCCTCGGCGGCCTTCCACGTCGCGTAGCCGTTCGCATACGCCTGGTGGGCGGCGGCGGTCGCGGCGCGGATGCGGTCGACCTCGGCGGCGTAGGCCGTGAGCGCCGACTGCACGGCGGCGAACTCGGTGGTCAGCTCGGTGCACAGGTTCTGCGGCTTGGTGAGCGAGGTCCGGAAGGCCGCACCGGCGTCACCCGCCCACACCTCGTCCGTGGTGCTCGTCGCGGCGTTCGCCAGCGCCGAGCGCACCGTCTCGGTCCCGGTGCCGCGGTTGCTCACGCGCGTCGCCGCGTCGTTCACCGCGCTCGTGACCCCGCGCCCCGGATGCAGATCGTCCCACTGTGCCATGTCGTCGCCCCTCCTCGACGGTGTCCCGTCCGCAGCAAATCTACCGGGGCGGCACGAACGCGGCGATGGGCAGAACTCCCCATGCGCCCCAGGGCCGTCAGAGCAGCCCGAGCGCCCGCACCGCCTCGCGCTCCTCCTGCAGCTCGGCGACCGAGGCGTCGATCCGGCGCCGCGCCCAGTCGCTCAGCTCCAGACCCTCGACGATCCGCCACTCGCCGTCGACCGATCGCACGGGGAACGACGACACGAGCCCCTCGGGCACGCCGTACTCGCCGTGCGACACCACCGCGGCGGAGGTCCAGTCGTCGGTGCCGCGCACCCAGTCGCGCACGTGGTCGATGGTCGCGCTCGCCGCGGAGGCCACGGAGGAGGAGCCGCGCACCTCGATGATCTCCGCACCGCGCTTCGCGACCCGCGGGATGAACGTCTGCTCCAGCCAGGTCGGCACGTCCCCGACGATCTGCGCCAGCGCCTCCTGCACCGGCTCCCCGCCGACCGTCGCGTGCGACACGTCGGGGAACTGCGTGGCCGAGTGGTTGCCCCAGATCGGCACGCGCCGGACCGTGCGCACGGGCGTGCCGAGGGTCTGTGCGAGCTGCGCCCTCGCCCGGTTCTCGTCGAGCCGGGTGAGCGCCGTGAAGCGTTCGGCCGGCACCCCGTCCGCGGCCGCCGCGGCGATCAGCGCGTTGGTGTTGGCGGGGTTGCCCACGACCGTGACCCGCACGTCCGGCGAGGCGTTCGCGGCGATGGCCGCTCCCTGCGGGCCGAAGATGCCGCCGTTCGCCGCCAGCAGGTCGCCGCGCTCCATGCCGGGGCCGCGGGGGCGCGCGCCGACGAGCAGCGCGAGGTCGCAGCCGTCGAACCCGACCGCCGCGTCGTCCGTCACCTCCACGTGCTCGAGCAGGTCGAACGCGCCGTCCTGCAGTTCGAGGGCGGCTCCCTCCGCAGCGCCGAGGCCCTGCGGGATCTCCAGGAGCCGCAGCCGCACCCGCTCGTCGGGACCCAGGAGGTCGCCCGCCGCGATGCGGAACAGCAGCGCGTAGCCGATCTGTCCGCCCGCGCCCGTGATGGTGATCGTCGTGGTCATGACCCGAGCCTACGACCGTCGGCGCGGGGGTGCGCGGAGTACCCTCGACGCATGACGTTCAATCCCGATGCCGACCTCTCCGGCAACACCACGCGCCGTCGCGGACGCACGGCTGCGATCGCCGGTGGCACCGGTATCGGCGTCCTCGGCCTGCTCGCCCTCATCGCCGGTCCGCTGCTGGGGATCGACCTGTCCGGACTCGTCGGCGGAGGGGCACCGAGCGGCGGCGGCGGTCCCGCCGAGGGGTCGGTGATCGAGAACTGTGACACGGGGGGCGACGCCAACGCCGACGTCGACTGCCGCATGGCCGGATCGCAGCTCGCGCTCGATGCGTTCTGGGAGGACCACGTCGAGGGGTACCGTGCCCCGCAGCTCATCGTCGTCGACGGCTCGACCCCCACGGCCTGCGGCACCGCGTCGAACGCCGTCGGCCCGTTCTTCTGCCCGGGCGACGAGACGGTCTACATCGACCCCACGTTCTTCCAGCTCATGCAGCAGCAGTTCGGGGCGACCGCCGGCAACCTCGCGCAGCTCTACATCGTCGGCCACGAGTGGGGCCACCACATCCAGTACATCACCGGGGTCATGGACCAGTACCCGAACAACGGCACGGGTCCCGGCAGCAACGGGGTGCGCACCGAGCTGCAGGCCGACTGCTACGCGGGGGCGTGGATCGGACAGATGTCGAAGAGCACGGATCCGAACGGGGTGCCGTACCTGCAGCCGTCGACCGAGGAGCAGCGCGTCGACGCCCTCAACGCGGCGTTCGCTGTCGGTGACGACCACATCCAGGAGCAGTCCGGCTTCGTGAACCCGGAGAGCTGGACGCACGGCTCGAGCGAGCAGCGGCAGCGCTGGTTCGCGGAGGGCTACGCCAACGGACTCGAGGCGTGCGGGCAGGTCTTCACGCTGCCCGCCGACCAGCTCGACCCGTAGATCCCGGGCGGCGGCGACCGCTCCGCTACCGTGGAGATCGCACGACTGCACGACCGGCTGGGGGGCCGATGATGACGAACACCGAGGGACTCTATCCCGCGATCGAGCCGTACGACACGGGCGAGCTGCTCGTCGGCGACGGCCACCGCGTGTACTGGGAGGTCAGCGGCAACCCCGACGGCAAGCCGGTGGTCTTCCTGCACGGCGGCCCCGGCAGTGGCACGTCGCCGTGGCAGCGCCGGTTCTTCGACCCCGATGCCTACCGCATCGTGCTGCTCGACCAGCGCGGGTGCGGACGCAGCACCCCGTCGGCGAGCGAGCCCGACGCCGATCTGCGGCACGTCACGACGGCCCACCTGATCGCCGACCTCGAGCTGCTGCGCAAGAACCTCGGCATCCCGCGGTGGCAGGTGTTCGGGGGCTCGTGGGGCAGTGCCCTCGCCCTCGCCTACGCCCAGGCGCATCCGGAGGTGGTGACCGAGCTCGTCCTGCGCGGCATCTTCACCCTGCGCCGCGCCGAGCTCGAGTGGTTCTACGAGGGCGGGGCTGCGGCGCTCTTCCCCGACCTGTGGGAGCGGTTCATCGCCCCGATCCCGGTGCTGGAGCGCTCGCGGCTCATCGAGGCGTACCACCGGCGTCTGTTCGACCCCGACCCCGCGGTGCACGTGCCCGCCGCGATCGCGTGGTCGACCTGGGAGGCCGCGACCGTGACGCTGCGCCCCGACCCCGAGCAGATCGCGGCGATGTCGGATCCGCACCGGGCGACCGCGTTCGCACGCATCGAGAACCACTTCTTCGTGCACGGCGGCTGGTGGGACGAGGGACAGCTGATCGCGGGCGTCGACGCGATCCGGCACATCCCGGCCGTGATCGTGCAGGGTCGGCACGACGTCGCGACGCCCATGATGACCGCGTGGGATCTGCACCGCGCGTGGCCGGAGGCCGAGTTCGTGGTGGTCGACGATGCGGGTCACGCGGCCACGGAGCCCGGCATCAGCGCCGCGCTCCGCGCCGCGACCGACCGGTTCCGCGCGGAGGCCTGACCCCGCGGGGTCAGGCGCGCAGGGCCTTCGTCAGCGTCGCCAGCAGCCCGCCGACACCGCCGTTCGCGCGATGCCGGGTGAGACCCTCGCTCACCTCGGCGCCCGTGCGGGCCGACACGAACCACGGCGGCTTCGGGAGGATGGTCGCTCGTCCGCCACCGTTCAGGACCGGCAGGGAGCGGGGGAACGGGCGGAACGGGCCGCGCAGCACCGAGCGCTCGACATCGTCGAGCAGCAGCGCGTTGTGCACCACGCCGATGCCGCTGCCCACGTCGTCGATCGTGCTGCCGGGGAACGCGCCCCACGTGAGGGTCGGCGTGATGAAGCCGAACGCCGTCCAGCCGTTGATCGCGATCGAGCCGTAGTGCAGCGCGGTGAGCGCCCGGTCGAACCCGCTGCCGAGCGCCTTCTCGGTCGCCGGGTCGATCAGCAGATTGGCGCCGAGCGTGCCCTGCAGCTTCTCGTTGGCGTGCGCGACCGCCGCGTCCAGGAACGCCTGTCCCGTGCCCGGCAGGCTCACCACGCCCAGCACGGGGGCGAAGTACTCGGTGTTCTCCAGCGCCGTGGCGTCGTCGTCGCCGTCGACCTCGACGAGCAGGCGGTCGCCGAGCACGAGCGCGTCGGGGTAGGCGTCGGTGGCGGTCTGCATCCGCGACGCCGAACCCGGGTACCAGGTCGGGCGTTCCGGTGCGTTGGCGTACGCGCGGCGCAGGGCGGCACGGAACGCGTCAGCGCGATCCCAGTCCGCGGACAGGATCACGACCTGACCGGCGATGCAGTTGTGCCCGCTGTTCTGCAGCCGCATGGTGGCGATGTGCTCGGCCTGATACGCGATGTCGGCATCGGTCCACGGGCCGGGCACCACGATGATGGGGGAGACGCCGCCGAGCTCGGCCGTGATGGGCTTCTTCAGCAGCGGGCGGTTCTCACGCCGCCGCCGCTTCGTCGCCGCGGCGCCCTCGCCCGAGGAGGGGCCCCACACGATCGTGTCGAAGGTCGCGGCCGATCCGGTGATGTGCACGTGCGCGATCCCGGGGTGCTGCGTGAGGTAGGCGCCCGCCGCCGGGCCGCCGCGCATGATCCGCAGGAAGCCGGGCTCGATCAGCGGGGCGAGCGCGCGCTTGTACACCGGCACCAGCGGGTCCTGCGTGGGATTGACCTTGAGCAGGGCCGTGCGGTTGTGCGCCAGCAGCTCGTACAGCACGTCGAGCACGGGGATCGAGGTCACGTTGCCGGCGCCGAGCACGAGCCCCACGCCGCCGGACCGCGCCGGCGTGCGCTGCGCCAGTCCCGCCCTGGCCCGCGCGGCGTTCGGCGTTGTGCCCGGCCGCAGCCACACCTCGCCGGTGAAGCCCGACAGCAGGAAGCGGTCGATCCCCGTGAGCGGGAACGCGTGCACGCGAGCGCGGCCGCCCGGCGCGCGGTCGACCTTCACGCCGTCGAGCGGGTTGCGTCCATCGGCCAGGCGGGTCAGCGTGGCGATGGAGGCGTCGAGCGCGCCGAGCACGCTGTACGGACCGCTGAGCCACTCCTCGCCGCGCAGCGGGTGCCGAGCGTCGAGGCCCTTGGAGGCGGCGGCGGTGCGCGCCCAGTCCTCCGCGGTCGCGGCGACGCTCGTGCGCACCTGTCGCAGCAGCGTCGCGCGCTGGGCGATCGTGAGCGCGGCCCACAGCTGCGTCCCGGTGTGCAGCTCCTCGATCGCGGTGTCGAACCGCTCCTGCTCGCCCTCGCCCAGCGGGGGAGAGGCGGGGGCCGTCGCGGCGGTGGCGTCGGAGTCGGGCGTTGTCGTGCGCGCAGGGGTCATCGGCGTCTCCTTCGGACGGTCCCAGCTTAGGCGTCGGTGGTCTGCAGCGCCTCGATGTCCTCCCGGCGCAGCCGGTAGCGCCGGAGGGTCGCCAGGCTCGCGGCCATGAGTGCGGCGGGCAGCACGCTGAAGCTCAACACGATGCCGGTGATCGCGGCGGGCGGCTGCACGACCGCCTCGCCGGCGACGGTCGAGACGTAGCCCGTCGCGGCCAGAGTGAGCGAGACGGCGGTGGCTCCGAGCGCGAAGCCCACCGTCTCGCCCGCGGTCCAGATGCCGGTGAACGTGCCGGCCTGTCCGGGGCGGCTCGACCGCTCGTCGTGCGAGATCACGTCGGGCAGCATCGCCATCGGCAGCGACTGCAGGCCCGCGTACGCGATGCCGGCCACGGCGACCGCGGCGTACATCCACCCGCCGGGCGACCACACCGCGGCGACGAGGGAGAGCGCGGCCAGCAGGAACAGGCAGCTGGCGATCGCGAAAGCCCGCTCCTTGCCGAGGCGCCGCGCGACCACCGTCCACGCGGGCGTCGCCAGCAGTGCCGGGCCGACCAGGGCGACGAACACGAGAGTGACCGCGTCCTCCGAGCGCAGGACCCACGTCGCCACGTACTGGGCCCCGGCCAGCATCGTGCCGGTCGCGAGCGCCTGCAGCAGGAACGTGGCGAGCAGGGCGCGGAACGGCTGACTGCGGCGCAGCGCTCGGAACCCGGACAGGTACTGCTCCCGCCACGCCGACGATGCCGCGGGGTCCCGCGGCCGTGCGGGGTCGTCGCCGGTCGCGGCGGCGGTGCGCGAGGCGATGAGCATGCCGACGCCGATCGCGAGTCCCGCCGCGACGCCCATTAGCAGATACCCGGCGACCGGGTCGGGCGCGGCCGTCCGGAGTGCGGGACCACCGGCACCGAACAGCAGGATCGCGGCCGTCAGCACCACCACGCGCCAGCCCAGCAGTCGCGTGCGCTCGTCGTAGCCGGACGTCAGCTCGGCGGGCAGCGCGACGTAGGGCACCTGGAACAGGCTGAACGCGGTCGCCGTCGCGAGGAAGGCAAGGAGCACGCAGAGCGCCCCGGCCACGGGACCCCAGGCGGGCGGCACCGCGAAGGTGAGGGCGAAGAACACCGGGAGCGTGACGGCGCCGACCACCATGAACCCGCGGCGAGAGCCGGTACGGGCGAGTTGCCGGTCGGACGCGGCACCGATCAGCGGATCGATCAGCACGTCCCACACCTTCGCGAGCGTGACGATCAGGCCGGCCGCGAGGGCGGCGACGCCGAGGTTGTCGGTGAGGAAGTAGGTCAGCACCAGGCCGGGAAGCGTCGCGTAGCCGCCGGTGCCGACGGAGCCCACGGCGTACAGCGCGATCGTGCGGGGGGACAGCCGGGTGGGGGCGCGGTCGGGTCGAGCCTCGGTGCTCATCGCGCCAGTGTAGCGGCGCGATGGGGCCGGTCAGATGAGCGAGAGCTCGCGCAGCTTCGACTCCACGTCGGCGTTCGACGGCTCGACGTGGTGGGTCGAGTCGGGGTACACCACGACGGGGATGTTGGTGCGACCGGAGATGTCCTTCGCGATGTCCGCGGCGGCGGGGTCGGCGACCAGGTCGACGTACGTGTACGCGACGCCCAGCTCGTCGAGCTGCTTCTTGGTGCGGATGCAGTCGCGGCACCAGTCGGCGCCGAACATGGTGATGGTGTCGGAGACGGGTGAGGTCATGCCTCCAGCCTACGTCCGCGCCGCGGGGGTGGCGCCGAAGAAGGCGGCCAGCGCCGCGGCGAGGGGTGCCGGGGCCTCCTCCGCCATGTGGTGGCCGCTCTCGATGCCGTGCCCGCGCACGTCGTCGGCCCAGGCCCGCCAGATGCGGACCGGGTCGCCGTAGAGGTCCTCCAGGTCGTCGCGCGTCGACCACAGCACGAGCGCGGGCATCCGCAGGCGGCGCCCCGCGGCGGCGTCCGCCTCCTCGTGCGCGCGGTCGATCGTGAGGCCGGCTCGGTAGTCCTCGAGCATCGCGCGCACGACGGACGGGTCGTGCACGGCGCGGACGAGCTCCGCATGATTCGCGGCGCCCATGGTCTCCGGATCCGCCTTGGGTGCGTACCACGCCTCCGGGTCGGCCCCGATCACGCGCTCGGGGATGTCGGGCTGCGCGAAGAAGAACCAGTGCCACCACCGCGTCGCGAAGCGGGCGTCGGCGCGCCGGAGGTGCTCCGTGAGCGGGAGGCAGTCCAGCAGCGCGACGCGTTCGACCGCCTCCGGGGAGTCGAGGGCGAGACGCAGCGCGACGTAGCTGCCCCGGTCGTGCCCCGCGAGGTGGAAGCGCTCGTGGCCGAGGTGGCGTACGACGCCGCGGACGTCCTCCGCCACCGCCCGCTTCGAGTGGGCGGAGTGGTCGGGCGTGGGCGCGGGTCCGCGCGAGCGACCGTAACCGCGCAGGTCGGGGCAGATCACGGTGAACCCCTGCTCGACCAGGAGCGGGGCCACGCGATGCCAGGTGGCGGAGGTCCGCGGGTGACCGTGCAGCAGGACGACGGGGGGCCCGGAGCCGCCGTGCCGCACGAAGACGTCGGAGGCGCCGGTGCGCACGACCTCCTCCGTGAACCCCGGGAACAGCTCGCCGTCCGTCATCGCCCGGGGTCCGCCTCGTCCGGCAGCTTCTCCACCGGGGCGATCACGACGTCCTGCACCTTCCAGTCGAGATCGGTGATGCCGGCGGCCGCGGCGGACAGGTCGTGCGTGGTGACCTTGCCCCGGCGCGGCACGACGAAGGCCTCGATGTGGAACACCTGACCCTGATCGCGCATGCGCACGGCGGCTTCGGCGACCCACGGACGACTGCGCAGATACGACACGATGTCGCCCGCGAGCGGGTGCGGGTTCTTGCTGTCGTACGTGCGGGCGCGCTGGTCCATCAGATCCACGATCGCGGTCCTGGTGTTGCGGAAGCCGTCCCAGATGATGCCGAGCGAGATGAACAGGGCGGCAGCGCCGTCCAGCCACCAGATGCCGATGCCCACCCCCAGCACGCCGACGATCGAGGCGACCGTCGTCTGCCAGTCGGCCTTCGCCATGTCGGCGTCGGCGTAGAGCAGCTTGTTGTGCAGCACGGGTGCCAGCTTCGACTTCGCCGGTCCGTAGAAGAACACGGGTCCGACGATCACGACGACCATGACCGCGACCATCAGCCAGCCCAGCCAGATGGTCTGCCCGAACAGCTGCACCGTGCCGATGGTGGGGTGCTCGCCGGAGATGAGGCCCGTGACCGCCTCGATGGCCAGGTTGAGGCCCACGGCGAGGAGGGCGACACCCGCGACGAGGTGACCGACGCCCATCGCCCTGTGCAGCCCGTACGGGTGCTTCCGCGTGGGGCGGCGGCGCACGAAGAGCAGCGCGGTGAGGAACGCCACCTGCGGGATGAGGGAGAGCATGTCCTCGATCCACGCGGTGCGCATGGCCTGCGACTCGCCCACCACGAGGGCGATCACGGCGATCGTCACCGAGGTGTAGACGATCGTGAAGACCTCCCACCGCACCGCCTTCCGGATCGCGCGCTGCTGCTCGTCCGGGAGGGTCGTCCGTCCGAACTGCCCGGTCGTCGTCATGGCGACCCCACCTTCCGGTCGAGGTACGACTCGAGCGACGAGAGGAAGGCGTTCTCCCCGAGCGGCACGAGCATCACGAGCTCGCGGTCGCCGGCGCCGTCGATGCCGGGGTAGCCGCGCGTGACTCCTGCTTTGTCGATCCACGGGGTGTCCGGGGTGATGGCGCCGGCGATGAGGTCGAGGTCGCCCTGCTCGAGCATGCGCACGAGGGTCTCCTCCGACGCGACGGTCCAGGTCGTCTCGGCGTCGAGGTGCGCCGCGAAGCCGTCGACGAGGTCGACGACGGGTCCTCGTGGTTCGTCGCCGGACAACTCGACGAGGTCTCCGTCGGGGGAGGTCCCGACGCGCAGCTCGCCGCCCGTCACGGCGTTCAACGTGCCGTCGGGGTCGCTGGGCACCGTGATCCCGCAGCCCGACAGCAGTGCCGCGATCAGCAGCCCGGCGACGGCCGCGGCGGTACGCCCGGCGCGGGCGGGTCGATCCGAGGAACTCCTACTCACGGCCCTCAGCCTCGCGGGGTCCACGACGGCCGACAACACTGTTGACGGCGATGGCTGTGCGCGCTAGCCCGGTGGGGTCTTGATAGGTAAGGGTATCCTTACCTATGGTGGTCTCATGAGCAGCGCGTGCGAGCACCGGGACGACCCCGACTGGGACGACCTCGTGGGGGTGGTGCTCGTGGCCGGCGATGCGGCGGACGCGGGCGTCATCGCCGGGATCGCGGCGCGGCTGCCGGGGGACGCGCAGGGCGTCATCCTGCTGGAGGCCGCCGCTCATCTTCCGCGCCGGCACATCGATGCCCCCGCCGGTGTCTCCGTGCGCTGGCTCGTCCGCGACGAGGGGATCAGGGCTCATGCGCGCGGCGAGCGGCTGGCGAGTGCCGTGCATGCGTGGTGCGTCGAGTGGACCTGCACGGAGCCGCCCGAGCACTGGACGGTCTGGCTCGGTCCGCACACCCCGCCGCACGTGGCCCGGATGGCACGCAGCCTGCTCGGCGTCGCGAACTGAGCAGACGAGGGCGCCCTCCCCGATCGGATCGGGAAGGACGCCCTCTGGTCGTGACCTCAGCCGCGCGGCATGGTCAGCCCGAGATCGAAGCTCAGGTCCGGGGAGAGATGGAAGTTGGCGTGCACCGATGCCGCGAGCACGTTCTCTCCCTTCGCGAGGAGCTTCGCCGGAACGGTGAAGGTGACGCGGTGGGCCGCCGCGGTCGTCGCCCGGGGCGCCGCCGTGGCGTACGTCTCCGCGGTGATCGCGCCGTCGGGAAGATTGCTCCGCCCGAGCTCGACCCCGTTCAGGTAGAGCACGACCCCGTCGTCCGCGACCACCGTGACCGAACCGTCGTGCACCGCCGCCGGGTCGTCCACGGTGAAGGTGTGCCGGAACTGGGCGCTCAGCGGTGCGGTGTCACCGCCCGCGCCGAGGTCGGTGGTCGCGGAGGTCACGCCCCGGGCGAACAGCGCCTCACCCGTGCTCCAGTCCGAGTCGTCGAACCCGACGGCGTTCCAGTCGGCCGGGAGCGCCTCGGTCGAGGAGCGCCACGACCAGGTGGAGCCCTCGGCGACGGTCACCGCGTCGGCCGCCGGATCGGCGTCGGGAGCGGCGTCCTGATCGGGATCGGCCTTCTGGTCGCCGCCCGCGTCGGGATCCGGAACAGGGTCGGGGGCCGTCGCGGTCGTCGTGGCGGTGACGGCGGTGACCGGTGAGGCTTCGCCGTCCGCGCCGACCGCCGTCACACCGTACTCGTACGCCGTCGAGGCCGCGAGGTCCGTCTCCGTGAACGCCGTCTCCGGCGCGGCGACGGTTCCGACCTGGTTCCCAGCCCGCGTGATCACATACGACGCGGCCGTGTTCGCGCTCGCCGGCGCCGTCCACGACAGTGTCGCCGAATCCGCGGTGGCGGTGGCCGTGAGGTCGGTCACGGGGCCCGGCGCGGTGGAGCGCCGTGCCGTGAAGGCGAGGTCGAAGCCGAGGTCCGGTGTCGCCCGGTAGTTGGCGTGGACCGATGCCGCGAGCACGTTGGTGCCGTCGACGAGGGCGCCCGCCGGTACCGAGAACACGGACCTCGCTCCCGACGCGGTCTTCTGCGAGACCACCGCGGTCGCCGTCGTGTTCTGCGTCGGGGTGCCGTCCGGCATCCGCACGCGCCCCAGCTCCTTCCCGTTCAGGTAGAGGATCACGCCGTCGTTCGCGATGACCGAGACGGTGCCGTCGACCACCGAGGCGGCGTCCTGCACCGCGAAGCTCTTCCGGAACTGCGCGCTCACCGGCTTCGTCGCGGCGTCGGACGGATCGAGGTCGGTGGTGGCGCCGCTGATGCCGCGGCCGAACAGTGCCCGGCCGACCGTCCAGTCCGCGTCGTCGAAGTCGGCCTCCGACCAGGTCGACGGGAGCGGGTCCGTGGATGACCGCCACGACCACGTGTCGCCGTTGCCGATCAGGGTCAGCGCCGACGCCGGAGCGGGTTCGACCGTGAACGCGGCCGTGCTGGCCGACCGGTTGCCCACCGCGTCGCGCGCCCGCACGAACCAGTTCGTCGGCTCGGCGGTGACGGGTGCCGTATAGGTCGCGGCCGTGGTGGTCGCCACGACGCGGTTGCCGCGCAGCACCTCGTACACGAGCCCGCCACCGGCGTCCGTGGAGCCGCCCCACGTGAGCACCTGCTGATCCCCGCTCGCCGTGGGCGTCGCGGAGATCGGACCGGGTGTCGTCGGCGCGGTGCTGTCGCGGGGGGCGAAGCGGATGAAGCCGCCCGACCACTGGTTCACGCCACCCGCCCGCATCGAGTCGGTCAGGTCGCCGCCGACCCACAGCGTTCCGGTGCTGTCGAAGAACGAGCCCCACACGCCCTGCCCCGCACGCGAACGGACCACGGGGGACCAGTCGGGGATGTAGTGTCCGGTCGCCGCGTCCCAGGCTCCGGCGAGGTTGATCTTGTCGACCTCTGTCCAGGGTTCCGTGATCTCCCGCTTGAGGTACTTGTCCTGGTAGACCTCGTCGCCGCAGTGGCAGCCCGCGATGACCACCGACCCGTTGTCGTCGACGGTCTGCATGTCGCCGCCCTCGTGCGCGATCGAGCCGCCGACCAGCCGGAAAGTGGAGCGGTCGTAGGAGAACAGCGAGTGCTGCGAGCCGCCGAGATACACGCGGTCGCCGACCTCGGTCACCCCGTTCTGCCAGATGTAGCCCTGATAGTTGCCGTTCGCGTCGATGGTCGCCTCGCTGAACGTCGGCACCCACAGCGGCGACACCAGCGGAGCGCCGGCCACGGTCTGCAGCGCGACGGCGCTCGGCGTCGACGTCGTCTGCTTCCGCGTGAAGTAGCCGGAGAAGTACGTCCGGTCACCGCGATCCGAGGCGTCTACCGCGATGGCCGTGCCGTTCAGGTTCGCGTTCCAGTTCGTGTCCGGGGTGCTGGTGGACAGGAGGATGCGACCACCGTTCCAGGCGCTCGCGCTCTTTCCCGAGCCCACGGCCGTGAGATGCGTCATGGCTCCGGCGACGTAGAGGTAGCCGTTCTTCACGTCCAGGTCGTGTACCGAGGGCACGGCACCGACGGCGCGGCTCTGCACGGCCACCTGCGGCCCGGAGAGCCGGCCGGTCGCCGGGTCGAGGAACGCGAGGCCGACCTGAGGGGTGCCGTCGACCTGGGTGAACTGGCCGCCGATGGCCACGCGTCCGTCCGGCAGTGCGGCGATCGCCTTGACCTGTCCGTTGAGCTGCGGCCGGAACGTCGACACCCACTGTCCGCTGTTCACGTCGAAGCCCGCGAGGTACGGCTGCTCGACCCGTCCGGCGCCGTCTCGTGACTGCTGCACATACCGGAAGTTCCCTCCGGCGAACACGGTGTTCCCGACCTGGCCGAACTCCGCGACTTCGACGTTGAGCTCCCCGTCCTTGCCGTTGGCGAGGCCGGAGACACCCCACACGGTGCGCTGGGCGTTGCTGTCGGGGATCGAACGCAGCGTCGAGGCGGCCGTGCCCGTGGCGGGCACGGTACCGAAGTCGAGATCGGCGAGCTTCAGCTGCGGCCGTACGAACATCTGCGCGAAGGGGATCGCGAAGCCGGCGCCCGCCGGGGCCCACAGGTACGACGTCGGGGTGTCCTGCCCGGTGATCTCGGCGCCGTACGACCAGCCCATCAGGTACCGGTGCGACTGCCGCTGGGCGAAGTAGGAGCCGTTCCATCCCGTGTCGTGCCCGAAGCCCGACTGTGAGGGGCCGCCCCAGCCGACGGCACCCGTCCAGCCGCCGGTGCCGGTGAAGCCGCCGATGATCCAGTCCTTGATCGGGTTGCCGCCGGCCATGGTCCAGTTCCAGCGGTCGCGGCGCGCGAGGCTGAAGCGAACCTCCTGCCACCGGCTGCCGTCGACGGCCGATGCGCGGTGCACGCGGATGCTGTCCGGAGGGAGCTGGTCGGGACGGGCGCCGTCGAGGAGCCCGTCGACGGTCTTGGCCGGCAGCTGTGCCGGCGCGAAAGCGGCCGTCCCCGAGGGTGTCGTGGTGATCTGCTCGGGCGTTCCCACGCCGCTGTAGTTCTCCTTCCACCCCTCGCGTCCGCGGCCGATCATGACCCAGCCTCCGCCGAGGGTGGTCTGGTCGCAGTAGAACTGCTGCGGGTCCACGAGCGTGGGCGTGACCAACCAGTACACCCCGTCCGCCGACCCGGGGTTGTTCTGCTTGATCTCCCAGCAGGAGGCGGCCGCGGTCTCCGGGGTGAGCCCGTCCGGTGCGCTGGCGCCCGCCACCGGAGCGTTCTCGGTCGGCGCGTTCTCGGTCGCCGCGTTCTCGACGGGCGCGTTCGCGTCGAGCGCGTTCTCGGTCGCTGAGGCGCCGAGTGGCGCCAGGAGCGAGCCCGCCAGGACCGCGACCGTCGCGATCCCCACGAGGGCGCCCGCGCGGGCGGAGCCCCTCTGCGTGCTTCTGGTCATTGTTGTTCCTTCCTGATGGGGGGCGGGGTGCGGCGTGAGGTCAGCCGCGAGCCATGGTCATGGCGAGGTCGAAGCTCAGATCCGGCGTGGTGCGGTAGTTCGCGTGCACCGAGGCGGCGAGCACGTTCGTGCCCTTCACCAGCAGGCGGGCGGGAACGACGAACGAGACGCGGCGTGCCGAGGCGCCCCGAGCAGCCGCCGACGCCGAGGCGAACGTGTTCTGGCCGATCGCGCCGCCCGGCATGCGCGCCCGGCCGAGCTCGACGCCGTTGAGATACACGACCACGCCGTCGTCGGCGATCACCGTGACCGTGCCGTCTCGCACGGTGGCGGGGTGGGTGACGGTGAACTCGTGGCGGAACTGGGCGCTGATCGGCGAGGGCGACTGATGGCCGGGATCGATGTCGGTCGCGACGCGCGCACCCCGGCCGAGCAGCGCCGCGCCCGTCGCCCAGCCGGAGGCGTCGAAGCCGAGCGTGTTCCATCCGGCGGGGAGGGCGGCGTTCGTGTACCGCCATGACCACGCGGAACCGTTCGCGATCGCGATGGGCGCGTCCGCCGTGGTGCTGGCCTGAAGGGTCGCCGCGGTCGAGGCCTGTCCGTCGGCCGCGACAGCGACCACGGTGTAGCGGTGTCCCGCCGAGGCGGCGAGGTCTCCGTCGGAGAACGCGACGGTCGGCGCGGCGACGATGCCCACCTGCTTCCCGTCACGGCGGATGACGTACGACGCCGGGGCCGTGCCCCCGGCCGGGGCGCGCCACGTGAGGGCGATCGTGTCGGCGGTGCTCGTCGCGGACAGGCCGGTGACGGGCTGCGGTGGGGCAGCGCGCTCGCCGATGAGGGCCAGGTCGAATCCGAGGGCGGGCCGTGCACGGTCGGCGGTGTGCACCGAGACGGCGAGCACGTTCGTGCCCTCGCTCAGGGCGTCCGCGGGGATCGGGATCACGACCCTTCCCCCGGCCGCCTCGGGCGGTGAGACGGCCTGCGTCGCGAGTGTGTCCGCGGTGACCTGTCCGTCCGGCATGCGGATGCGTCCGAGTTCGGTGCCGTTGAGTGTGAGCACGGCGCCGTCGTCGGCGATCACGGAGACGCGTGCGTTCGTGACGGTGGCAGCGTTCTGCACCTCGAACGACTTGCGGAACTGCGCGCTCAGCGGTCGCCCGCCCCCACGGCTGAGCGTGGTGGCTGCACCCCGCACCCCGGCGCCGAACAGTCCGGACCCGGTGTGCCAGGAGGAGTCGTCGAAGCCCGGCGTCGTCCAGTCGGAGGGAGGGGCGGTCGCCGAGGAGCGCCACGCCCAGGTGTCGCGGTCGCCGATGAACGTGAGGTCGGCCGGGGAGGGGGGCTGCACGACGAAGGCCGCGGTGCCCGCCGATCGGTTGCCCGCGGTGTCACGCGCTCTGACCTGGTACGCGGTGGGGTCGGCGGTGATCGGCACGGTGTAGGTCGATGCCGTGGTGGTGGCGACCACACGGTCCCCGCGCAGCACCTCGTAGACGACGTCCGTGGTGTCGGTCGACGCGCCCCAGGTGAGCACGGCCTGCTCGCCGCCCGCGACCGGGGTGGAGGTGATCGGCCCCGGTGTGGTGGGCGGCGTGCTGTCCCCCGGGGCGAACCGGGCGAAGCCACCCGACCACTGCGTCGATCCGCCGGCGCGGACCGAGCGGTCGAGGTCACCGCCGACCCACAGCGCTCCCGCGCTGTCGACGAAGCTGCGCTGCACGCCGAGGTGACCCGCGAAGCCGAGCCGCGGCGCCCAGTCGGGGAGGAAGACGCCGGTGGCCCCATCCCAGGCGCCCAGGCCGTCGAGGCGATCGACCTGGAGCGCCCTCGCCCGCATCTTGCGTGTCTTCCGCTTCAGCGTCTCACCCTGGTACTGGTAGGTGTAGCGCCCGCACGCGCAGCCGCCGATCACCACCGTTCCGGCGGCGAGGATGCTCCGGATGTCGGAGCCGCCCGAGGCCGTCGACCCGGTGAGCACGCGAAAGGTGGCGTGGTCGTATGCGGCGATCGAGCGGCGCGTGGAGCCGAGGTAGACGCGCCCGCCCGTCTCCACCACGGCGCGTGCAGGGACTCCGGTCGCGCTGAACGCCGGTGCCCATAGGGGAGACACCGGAGCGGCACCCGGCGCGGTCGTCAGTGCAGCCGCGCTCCGGGTCGGGGTGGTGCGCGTCGCCGTGAAGTACCCGGCGACGTACGCGCGGTCGCCGAGGTCGGACGCGTCGACCGCCAGCGCGGTGCCGTTCAGATCGGGGTTCCACTCCGGGTCGGGGAGGCCGGTGGCGAGGTCGATCCGTCCGCCGTTGTGCGCGGGCGTCGCGGCGTCGGCGTCCGCGGCGGACAGGTGGGTGAACGACCCTGCGAGGTAGAGCTCGTCGCCGTGCACGTCGAGGCCGAGCACCGCCGGTGTGCGCGCGGTCTCGCGCTGCTCCACCGTCACCTGGGGGCCGGCCAGGCGGCCGGTGCTCGGGTCGAGCAGGGCGAGCCCCGGTTGCGGCGCGCCGTCGACGGTCGTGAACCGGCCGCCGATCGCCAGGCGACCGTCGGGCAGGGTGGTCATGGCGGTCACCTCGCCGTCCAGGTCCGGTCGGAATCGCGGGAGCCATTCGCCCGTCGTCACATCGAAGGCCGCGAGGTACGGCTGCTCCGCACGACCGATCCCCGACTCGGTGCGCTGCACGTACCGGAAGTCGCCGCCGACGAACACGCTCGCGCCCGCCTGCCCGAAGGCGCGCACGGCGGCACTCCGGTCCTCGTCCTCCGCCGACTGGGCCACACCCCACTGCGTCTTCATCGCGGTGCTGCGGGGGAGGGCGCGCACGGCTGCGGCGGGCGTGCCGGTGACGGGTGCCGTCGGGAACGAGAGATCGGACAGCCGGAGCTTCGGGCGGACGAAGACCTGCGCGAACGGGATCGCGTAGCCCTCGCCCGCCGGAGCCCACAGGTACGACGAGCTGTCGCCGGTTCCGGTCACCGTGCGGCCGTACGCCCACCCCGCCTTCTTCTTGTGCGTCGAGCGGCGGACGAACGACGAGACATGCCACCCGTCACCCTCCCCGAAGGTCCGGGTGCTCCCACCGGTGCCGCTCGTGCCGTCGAACACCCAGTCGCGCACGGGGTTGGCGCCGCCCAGCGCCCAGGTCCAGCGGTCGCGCTGCTGGATGCGGAAGCGCACCTCCTGACCGTAGGTCCCGTCGATCGAGGAGGCGCGGTGCACCCGCACGCCGTCTGCGAGCTTGTCGACCCGGCCCCCGTCGAGGAGGCCGTCCACGGTCTTCGCCGGAAGCTGGATCGGGGTGAAGGCGCCGGGGCCGTCCGGCGTCTCGGCGAGCTGCGTCGGTGCGCCCTGCCCGGCGTAGTCCTCGCTCCACCCCTCGCGGCCACGCCCGATCATCACCCATCCGCCGCCGTACTCCTCCTGAGCGCAGTAGAACTGCTGCGGAGCGACGAGCGTCGGCGTGACCAGCCAGTAGACGCCGTCGTCCGAATCGGGGTCGTTCTGCTTGATCTCCCAGCACGATGCGGCGGCGGTCTCGGCGGTGCGTCCGTCGGGAGCTGCGCTCCCGGTCCCGGCGGCGCGCGCGGAGGGCGCCGACAGGGGTGCGAGCAGAGAGCCGACCAGCGTGGCCGCGGCGGCCAGCGCCACCAGCGTGCGCACAGATCTGTTCCCCCACCGAATCGCGTCGGTTCGCATCGTGTCCTTCCGGAGTGATCCGCGGCGGAGCGCGGGCTCGGCGTCGCTCCCGGTGGGGGTCCCGGGTCGGACGGCGCCTAGGTCGCTGCGTCCGAGCATGCCGCCGGCACGCTCGGAGTCCTGCGCACTCCTCGGTTCATGGCACGAGTGGCGCGCTTCGGGGGCGGACGCCGGTGTCCGCCCCCGAAGGGTCGCGTCGCGTCAGCGCGTGGACGCCGTAGCGGCGCCGGCCGCGTTGGCGGTGATGGCGTCGAGCGCACGACGGAGCGCGGAGCTCGACGTGTGCGCGGTGTACGGGAAGTAGACGACCTCGACGCCGACCTCGGCGAACTCGCGCTCGAGGCGCAGGCCCTTGTCGGTGCCTCGCCAGTCGTCGCCCTTGAAGAAGTGCGTGAACTGCACGTCTCTCCAGGAGTCCATCTTCGAGGGCGTGGTCTCGATGTAGACGTCGTCCACGAACGAGATGTGCTTGACGATCTCTGCGCGCTCGGCGGTCGGGATGACCGGCTCGATGCCCTTGACCTGCCGCAGCATCTCGTCGCTCACGACGCCCGCGATCAGGATGTCGCAGTGCTGCTTGGCATGCCGGAGCAGATTCAGATGCCCCACATGGAAAAGGTCGAATGCTCCGACGGCATAGCCGATACGCGTCCCCATGATCTCCCCAGATCACTAAATCCCCAGTTAAGCGGATCCCCACCCACTTAATGCGACTCCCACAGCCGCGCTGCCAGAGTCTATCAGACGCGGGTTTCCCCGCCCATAGGTCGGCGTGAAACGATGGAGCGCGCAGGCGCGGTGCCTGCCGAGCGAAGGGGACTCGAGTGGGGCCAGCCGTCACGGTCATCGTGCCGACGTTCAACGAGCGCGACAACGTCGCCGAGCTCGTGGCGCGCACGGCGGCGGCGCTTGCCGGGCGGCAGGCGGAGATCCTGTTCGTGGACGACAGCTCGGACGACACCGTCGCAGAGGTCGAACGCGTGGCCGTCGACGCGCCGCTCCCGGTGCGGGTGATCCATCGCGCCGAGAACACCGGCGGGCTTGGCGGTGCCGTCGTGCTCGGGTTGCACGCCGCAGCCGCTGACCTCTGCATCGTGATGGATGGCGACCTCCAGCACCCGCCCGAGCTGCTGCCCGCGCTCCTCGACCGGCACGCCGAGGGCGGGGCGGACGTGGTCGCGGCATCGCGCTACATCGGCGGCGGCGACACCAGCGGCCTCGGCACGGCGCTGCGCTTCGGGGTGTCCCGCGCGGCCACGTGGCTGACCAGGGCCATGTTCCCCATCCGGCTGGCCCGCAGCACCGACCCCATGACGGGCTTCTTCCTCGTGGACCGGTCGCGCCTCGACCTCGACGGCTTGAAGCCGCAGGGGTTCAAGATCCTGCTGGAGATCCTGGCGCGCAACGACCTGCGCATCGCCGAAGTGCCGATGGAGTTCGCCGAGCGGCGGCACGGGACGTCGAAGGCGAGTATCCGCCAGGGCGCCACGTTCATCGCCCATCTCGCTCGGCTGCGCTTCGGGAAGATGTCGCTCTTCGCGCTGATCGGCGTCATCGGGGCCGTGGCGAACCTCGGCATCATGTGGGCGCTGACGGCCGCGGGCGTGCCGTACGTCTGGGCGGCGATCATCGGCGCCGAGGTCACCATCATCGGCAACTTCCTCTTGCAGGAGCGCTTCGTGTTCGCCGACATGCGCACGGACGCCCGAGCGCTCGGCATCCGCTTCGCGAGCTCCTTCGCGTTCAACAACGTCGAGGCGGCGCTGCGCATCCCCGTCATGGCGCTCATGGTCGAGACCTGGCACATCTCCAGCGTGCTGGCCACGGCCCTGTCGCTGATCGTGGCGTTCTTCGCGCGCTTCCTCTTCCATTCGCTCGTCGTGTACGCGCCGCAGCGTCGCCGTCGTGGCGAGAGCGCGGAGCCCGAGACCGACACCGCGGCGCAGCGCGTGATCCGCGCGATCGACGTCGAGGTGATGAAACCGGGCGAGCTCTGAGGCCGGCGCTCTACCATGGACCTGACCGGCAGGGGGCCGGGCTGCTGGGGGAGTGGTGAAAAGAGCGATCTTCGACGCCAAGACGCGTCTGCTGATGCGGAACGACCGACGCGCCTTCGAGGTGATGGTCCGCAATGAACGTCTGGGGGGCGCGGCCTTCGAGGAGCTGTCGCGGGGCGCGGCGACCCGCATCGCGCTGCACGCGTTCGACTCGTCGCCGTTCTATCGCGAGCTGTACGCGGGGGCGGGGTTCGGTCGGGAGGACGTCGCGGAAGCGGGCAACTTCTCCGCGCTGCCGGTGGTGACCAAGGCCGCGCTGCGCGATGCGGGGGATGCCGTGCTCTCCACGACGGTGCCCTCCTCGCGCGCGCTGGTGTCGCAGACGGGTGGCAGCACCGGGTCGCCGTTGCGGGTGCGCAACGACCAGGCCGCCCCGACCGCGGCGATGTGGTGGCGGATCTACCGCTGGTGGGGCGTGCATCCCGCGGACGACATGGCCTTCATCTATCGACGCCTCCGGCAGGGCAGGGAGGCGCTGGTGTACGCCGCGCAGTGGTGGCCGAGTCGCCACCTGCACCTCGATGCGCGGGCGATCACGGACGACGCGATCGAGACGTTCGTCCGCGACTGGCAGCGGGTGCGTCCGCGGCTGCTCGTCGCCTATGTCGAGGGCGCGACGGCCGTCGCGACGCACCTGGCGCGGACGGGGCGCACGCTGCCCACGTCGGCCGTCTCCGTCACGGCGGCGATGCTGCAGCCGGGGCAGCGCGCCCTGCTCGAGTCGGTGTTCCGTGCTCCCGTGTTCGACACCTACCGCTCGGCGGAGATCCCCTGGATCGCGGCCGAGTGCGAGCAGCACGAGGGACTCCACGTCGCGGGCGATCAGCGCCTGGTGGAGATCGTCGACGACGCGGGGCGTGCGGTGGATGCGGGGACCGAGGGCTCGGTCGTCGTCACGGACTTCAGCAACGAGGTGTTCCCGCTCGTGCGGTACGAGATGGGGGACCGATCACGGCGACTCGACGGCGCGTGCGCGTGCGGGCGGGTCTTCCCCCGGATCGCCCCCGTGCAGGGACGACTGGCCGATGTGGTGCGAACCCCGTCGGGGCGCCGCATCACGGGAGGCCTGAGCGGGCTGTTCCTCGGCGACCCCGGAGCCATCCGGCAGATGCAGGTCGTGCAGGCGGCGGACTACGCGGTCACGATCCGCTACGTCCCGACGACGCCGGGAGGGGCGCGCGATGCCGCCGCGACAGCGGTGCGTGCCCTGCGCACGCTGCTCGATGATGACGCCGTCGCGGTGTCGGCGATGGAGGTCGAGAGCATCGAGAGCCAGGGCGGCAAGGCTCGGCTCGTGATCTCGCACGCTCCCGACGCCCCCTGAGGCGCGTAACGCTCACGGCTCCTGAACAGGACCGAGTACTAGACTTACGCCGTTCTGCGCCCGACGACGTGTCGGGCGCCGCATTGGGGGAGTGCACAAGTGGCAACACACTGGACATTGGAAGACCTCTATCGAGGGGTCATGCAGTCGTGGATGGTCCTGGTGGGGACGATCGTCGCGTTCGCGTTGGTCGGTTTCGGGATCTTCCTGATCTATCCGCAGAAGTACACGGCGGAAGCGCAGCACACGGTCGAGCCGATCAGCGTGCTCTCGACCGGATCGAGCTTCAACACGGTGAACATGGAGACCGAGAAGGTCGTGGCGACCTCGACGGCCGTGCTCAAGCGCGCCGTGGAAGACCTCGACGACACGTCGATCGAGGCGCTGCGCAACAACACCGTGATCGACGTGCCGCGGAACTCGCAGGTGCTGAGCTTCCAGGTGACCGCGAACACGCCGCAGGAGGCGGCCGACCGGGCGAACGCGCTCGCTGAGGCGTACGGTGCTCAGCGCACCGACAACGCGCGTGCCGTCGTCGAGCAGACCACGGCGGAGTTGGGGGACTCCATCGCGCAGCTGCAGGCCGTCGTCGACTCGCAGCCCATCGACAGCAGCGAGCGGGCTGCCACGCAGCTCCAGCTGCAGGGTCTGCTCGACCAGCAGGCGCGGATCACCGCGACGCCGTTCTACTCGGGCACGCTCGTGACGCCGGCCGATCCGCCGCAGAAGTCGAACCGGCCCTCGGTGCTGGTCTTCATCGCCGCGGGTCTCTTCCTCGGCATCCTCGTCGGCGCCATCGCTGCGCTCATCGTGTCGCGCGTGCGCAACGGACCGGGCGCCAGCTACAAGCGCAGTGTCGCTGACGAGGTCGACGCCGACGATGCCGACGACACCGAAGAGGTGCCGGAGCACGACGACGTCGCCCTCGATGAGGACGACCGGCTGCTGGAGCCGGAAGACGCGGGGCTGCCGGTCTCGCGTCCGATCGGAGCTCCGAAACGCGGGCACACGACCTCGCGGCGCTGAAACGCCACCAGAAGACGAAGAGGGCACCGGGTCATGACGACCCGGTGCCCTCTTCGCTTGTCCCGTCAGCCGGCGTAGCTCCAGACCCGCACGTAGTCGACCTGGAAGTCGAGGTTCTGGGTCGCCGCCTTGTCGGCCGGGTTGGGGAGGCCCCAGTAGGTCGTCGACGGACCCACGTGGAGGTTCAACCGCATGTGCAGCGGTGAGCCGAAGTAGTTCGGGTTCCACAGGTTCGGGTGGGTCGCGGGGGTCGCGCGCAGCAGCTGCTTCCCGTCGACGATCACGGCCGCGTACGTCGGCGTGAACTCGAACGCGTACGTGTGGAAGTCCTTCCACACCGGTGTCGCGGCGCCGTAGTCGGCGTGATGCCAGATGTAGCGCTGGTTGGCCGAGGGCGTCGAGGTGTGCGTGTGGACCGTCGTCGTGGCGGTGTCGATCCGCTGGTCGCGGACCGCGGCGTCGTCGTAGCCCCACGCCTCCATGATGTCGATCTCTCCGGACTGGTTGTTGCGCAGCCAGAAGGCGGCCAGCGAACCGAACGTGTTCGGGCCGCTCGGCGTCTTGGCGCGGATCTCCCACCGACCGTACTGCTGGCTCATGCTGACGTCATCCGACTGGAGGCGGCGCTGGTCCAGGTATCCGGTGTTGTGCCAGAGCTCGCGGGGGCCGCTCTGCGTGGAGGGGCGGATCGCGGGGGTGGTCCGCCAATCGGCGCGGATGTGGAGGACGCCGCTCCCGTCCACCGACACCTGGTCGCGGGAGGGGACGGCCGCGTCGAAGAGGAGGCCGAGGTCGTCCTGGCCGCGGACGTTCCACTTCGCGGGGTCGACCGCGGGGCTGCCGGAGGAGTCGCGGTAGGTGAACTCGTCACGCCAGGTGGGGGCGCCCCAGCCCGGGACACTGCCGTCCGATGCGGGAGGCGTCGTCGGCTTCTGCGGCTGCGCCGGCGGGGTGGTCGGCTTCGGCGTCGGGCTCGGTGTTGTCGTGGGCTTCGGCGTGGGAGTCGGCGTCGGAGTCGGCGTGGGCTTCGGCGGCGGTGTCACGGCCGGCTTGTCCTCGCGCACGAGGTGGGCGTCGAAGCTGATGTTGTGGGTCTCTCGCCAGTTGGAGAGCACCTGCACGGCGATGGTGTTGGTGCCGGTGCGGAACAGTCGGCTCGGGATGGAGAACGAGACCGGGTTCTTGCGGGCGGCGGTGGACGACGGAGCGGCGGTCGCGTAGCTCTTGTCGGTGATGCGCCCGGTGGGGGCGTTCTTGCGGCCGATCTCGACGCCGTTGATCCAGATGACGATGCCGTCGTCGGCCCACGTGTTCACCCACGCCCATTCCGGCATATCGGAAGTGAGCGTGAAGGTCTTGGTGGCGTACGTGGCGATCGGCTGCTGACCCGACGTGCGGGGGATGAGCGTGCCGATGGTGCCGACACCGGTGCCGGCACCGAGCGGTGCCGTGCCCGTCTTCCAGGTGTTGGCGGCCGTCTGCCACCCGGCAGGCGGAGGTGTCGCGGCCCGGTAGTAGGACCACCCCGCGGAGCCGCGGGGGATCACCGAGGTGATCGTGGTGTCAGCGGCCACGGCGGGCCCGCTGGCGACGACGGATGCCCCGACGACCGCGAGCGCGGCGACGAAGGCGAAGAGGATGCGATGGATGGGGGTTCGGGTGTGTGTCTTCAGTTTCATCTCGAGGGGGAGCGAAACGGTGCTGTGCAAACCGGTCGCTCGCACAGCACCGTCCGGGTTGCGGATGCGGGCCGAGCATTCCCCCTCGATGCATCCTGTGGACGGGTGTTGTCCGCCTACTATACGGCGTCGCTCCCCCAAAGCTCCCTGACAATTCCCGTGGTGCTCTCGATCGACGACCGCGACGACGCGCCGAACACGATCGACTCGACGTTCGCGTGGTCGTGGATCCACTCCAGGGCGCGCCGCGGCGGGATGGCCCCGGACGCGAACACCGACATGGCCACGGGGCGGAACGGGCGCTCACGCAGAGCCTGCTCGTACGCCTCGATGCCGCCGGACATCCGGAAGCCGATCTCGTTGATGTTCGCGCACACGATCGGGTTCTTCACTCCGACGCGGTCGAGCGTGTCGAGCAGCATCGGCAGGTTCATCGTGATGAAGCCGGGCTCCGCGTTGTAGCGCTCGCGCACGTGACGATCGAAGATCGCGAAGGCCTCGTCGAAGCCGAGTCCCAGCATCAGGTCGACCACGACGTTCTGGAGGAAGACCACCGGGGTGTTGAGGCCCTGGAACATCTTCATCTCCGCGTCGACGAGCAGCGTGATGATGCCCTCGATGTCCTTCTTCATGAACGACTTGCCGCCGCGCACCGCCGCGTTGAGCAGACCCTCCTCCGGGAGGAACTGCTTCAGCGCGCCGAGCATGCCGTTGTCGGTCACCGCGTTGGCGTACTTGTGCGCGTACGGCATGCACGGGTAGAAGCGGTAGTCGGCGTACCGCTGCGGGTTCGCGCGCATGTGATCGCAGACCTCGGCGATGCGCTCGTGCGTGGTGCACATGAGGGTGCGGATGCCGTTGTCGAGGGCGATGTCGACCACGTCGATGATCGCCTGGGTGTCCTGGAAGCGGATGGCCTGCGCCCGCGCCTTCTCCTCCGACATGTGGTTGATGCCGAAGAACTGGTTGTCGCCCAGCAGCAGCCGATCCATGGTCGTCGTCGTCATCTCGCTCATGCCTTCCTCCCGCGTCCGAACAGTCCGCGTTTCGCCGCGGGTGCCGCGGCGACCACGGCAGGTGCCGGTGCGGACTCCGCAGCGGCAGCGGAATCCTGCAGGATCCACTCGATGACGCGGTCCGTCTCGGCCGCTCCGGCGAAGCCGTTCTCCCGCGCCTCCGTCTCGCCCGCCGCGATGGCATCGACGAACGATGCCAGCTGCGCGCTGTACTCCTCGCCCCGGAGGTAGAAGGCGACCTGCTCGGTGAGGTCGGTCGTGTAGGAGATGTTCCACCCCGCACGATAGCCCGCCGGGATCGTCGCCCCCTCGCGGAGGTAGACGCGCAACTCCTGGCGGTCGGCGATGATGCGGCCCTGCGAGCCGGAGATCGTGACCGAGGTCGACATCTTCCGGAAGGACTCGTCGGACCAGTTGACCGAGAGCTGAACGCTCAGGCCGTCGGGGTAGTCGAGCGTGGAGTAGACCTCGTCGTCGATGTCGGCGGAGAAGATGCTGTTCAGCACCGATCCGCGGACGCGCTCCGGCGTGCCCAGGTACCAGTTGACGAGGTTGAGCGGGTGTGCCGCGTAGTCGTAGACGCATCCGCCTCCCGTCGACCGCTTGGTGCGCCAGGTCGAGCCCTTCGGCTTGAGCACGACGGGCCCGTAGGCCTCGGCCAGGACGTGCGTCACACGACCGAGCGCTCCGGCGTCGAGCAGGCGCTTGACCTCCTGGAACGTCGCGATGAAGCGGTTGTGGAAGCCCACCTGTGCGATGAGCCCCCGCTCGGCGGCCAGCGCGGCGAGCTCGAGCGATTCGGCCGCGCTCAGCGTGAGCGGCTTCTCGCAGAAGACGTGCACACCGCGCTCGAGCGCGCTGCGGACGAGTGCAGCGTGCGAGGCGTTCGGCGTGGCGATGATCACCGCCTCCGGTGCCGCGTCGTCGAGCATCTTGTCGAGCGTCGAGTACGTCGGCGCCCCCGTGTACTTGTTCAGCACGTCGAGCAGGTAGTCCGTGGCGTCGACGACGCCCACCAGCTCCACGTTGTGCAGAGCCCGGACGATGGACAGATGGGAGAGCCCCATCTTCCCCACGCCGACGACTCCGACCCGAACACGTCGTGTGTCAGTGTTTTCTGGCACGACGAAATCCCCTTCCCCAGTTGGTTTCCCCTTCAGAAGCGCCTCTCCCCGTAGAGACGCCAGCCGCTATACTAACCCGAAGTCCGCGCTGATGGCAGTGCGAACTTCGCGCCGGGATGGGGCCCGGTGCATCTCAGGGGATTCCGACGCACGCCGACGGCGTGGGTCGGACGCGTCACACAAGGGGAGTGACCATGCAGTTGGATGTTTCTGTCGTCCTGCCGACACACAACCGACCGGAGCTGATGAAGCTCGGCGTCGAGAGCGTGCTCGCGCAGAAGACCTCGGCCACGGGAGAGGTCGTCATCGTGTTCGACGCCTGCCCGATCGAGGTGCCGGACGTCGAAGTGCCGGAGGGGTGGACGGTGCGCGGCATCTCGAACACCCGCACCCGCGGACTCGCCGGCGCGCGCAACTCGGGGATCCTGGCCGCGGAGGGGCGGCTGGTGGCCTTCCTCGACGACGACGACGAGTGGCTCCCCGGCAAGCTCGCCGCGCAGCTGCGCCGCTTCGAGGAGAAGCCGGAGGCGATCATCGTCGGCACCGCCATGGTCGTCGACGACGGCACCAACCGCATCGTCCGCCGTGTGCCATCCGATGACCTCACTCACGAGGACTTCCTGCGCAACCGCAACCCCGGCCTGCACTCGTCGAGCCTGATGTTCCGGCGCGAGGTGCTCCTGGGCGAGCTCGGACTGATCGACGAGGAGCTTCCGCGCAGCTACGGCGAGGACTACGACATCCTGTTGCGCGGTTCCTCCCTCGGGCTCGTGACCGTGGTGAACGAGCCGCTGGTGCGCGTGCTGTGGACGGGGCAGTCGTACTACTTCGGGAAGTGGGCCGCGTACGCCGAGGCCCTGCAGTACCTCCTGCGCAAGCACCCCGACTTCGCGACCATCCCCGCGGCCCTCGGTCGCATCGAGGCCCAGGTCGCGTTCTCCCTGGCCTCGGCCGGGCAGGGCAAGGAGGCCCGCTCGTGGGCCTGGCGCGCGCTCCGCCACAACCCGAAGCAGGTCAAGGCGGCGCTCGCGATCGCCATCTCGTGGAAGCTCGTGACCCCGCAGGCGATCACGAAGGTCGTCCAGAAGCTCGGCCGGGGGATCTGACGCCATGAAGATCCTCATCGCCTGTTCCTCCGGCGGACATCTGACCCAGGCGCTGGCGCTGCGGGACTGGTGGGGCGAGCACGAGCGGTGCTGGGCCACGTTCCCGGTGGAGGATGCGCGCTCGCGCCTCGCCGACGAGAAGGTGTACGAGATCCACTACCCGACCGTGCGGAACGTGCCGAATCTGCTGCGCAACTTCGGTCTCGCCCGACGCGTGCTGGCCGAGGAGCGGCCCGACATCGTGTTCTCGACCGGCGCGGCCATCGCCCTGCCGTTCTTCACCCAGGCGCGGTTCTTCGGGGCGCGGACGGTGTACCTGGAGCCCGTCGATCGCATCACCTCACCCGGCCTCAGCGGGCGACTCGTCTACCCGTTCGCGGACGAGTTCCTCGTGCAGTGGGAGCGGATGCGCCGGTTCTACCCCGGGTCGCGCAACGTGGGGGTCGTGCTGTGAGCGCACCGCTGGTCGTCGTCTCCGCCGGCACGTACCACCTGCCCTTCGACCGGCTCTCGCAGTGGGTGGAGGAGTGGCTGCACCGGAACCCCGGCGTGCGCCTCGTGATGCAGCACGGCCCGTCCGCTCCGGTCGACGGCGCCGAGAACGTCGAGATCCTGCCCTACACCGAACTCCTGACGCTGTGCCGGGAGGCCGACGCGGTCGTGCTCCAGGGCGGCGCCGGCGGCGTGATGGACATGCGTGCCCTCGGCATCGTGCCGATCGTCGTGCCGCGCGTGCCCGGAGACGGCGAGGTGGTCGACGATCACCAGCTCGTGTTCAGCGCGGAGATGGCCGAGCTCGGGATCATCCGGCGCGCCCTGTCCTCCGCTGAACTCGCCGCCCAGCTCGACCGCGCGCTCTCCGGCAGCGCGGAAGCCCCCGGGACGATCGCCACGCCGGGGGCGGACACCGTGCGCGCCCTGCTCGAGCAGCCGGTCCGCCGCGCGCCGTGGTTCGCTTTCGTCCCGCGCCTGTTCCGCAGCGGGGCTGCGATCATCGCGACCAAGCTGCGGCGCTGACGCTCGGGCGCCGGACTCCCGTCAGGCCCAGCGGCCGAGGAACGGGATCCGGCGCCACAGCGTCTCGATGTGCAGGGCGTGCCGGAACAGCCACAGCACGGCGGCGTAAACCGCGCACAGCACGACACCGGCCACCAGCAGCACGAGCAGACTCGACCCCGCGAACCACGTGAACAGGAGTCCGCCCCCGCCGAAGATCAAGACGGGCGGCAGCATCGGCACGAGCAGCTTCGAGGGCTGCAGGTCCACATGCATCAGGCGGTGCACCTGCACGGCGGCGATGAGGTTGTCGGCCAGCATCACGATGACCCAGGTGATCGCGGCACCCCAGACCCCCAGGAGCGGCACGAGGGCGAGGTTGCCTCCGATGCTCACAGCCAGCGCGATCGCCTTGTTGTACATCTGCCACGTGCTCTTCCCGCCCTGCAGGAGGATGCTCTGCAGCATGCCGCACGCGGTCTGGAACATCATCGCCAGAGCCAGCAGCACCATGGGACCCCAGCCGGAGCGGAACTCCGAGCCGAAGATACCGAGGACCGCGGGGCCCATCGAGATGAGCAGCATGTAGAACGGCCAGTTCATCAGGATCATCGCCCGCACGACCTTGGTGTGCAGTCGTGTGGACTCGGCGTAGTTCTCGCGGGCGAGGAGAGCGGAGATCGTGGGCGACACCGCCACGCGCATCGCCTTGTCGACCACGCCACCCGCGCGCACGGCACGGGTGATGACCGCGTACACGCCCGCGGCGGAGGGCGAGGCGAGGGCGGCGATGATGAGCACGTCCGACCACTCGAGCGCGGTCTCCAGGCCGGAGCTCACCGTGCGCGGGGCGTTGAACCGCCAGAACTCACCCATCGTGGGTCGTGTGCCCGGCGTGCTCTCCCGGCGACGGCGGAAGTCGCGCACGAACGGCGCGGCGATCACCACGAGCGTTACGACCAGCCAGAATGGCTGCGGCAGCAGCCACGCCTCGAACGCACCCCACGCGCTGACCCCGGCGACCGAGACCGCGAGCAGCACGGTCAGCAGTCGGCTGGCCGGGAGCAGGATGCTCTGCAGCAGCGTGAAGGCAGTGACGCCCCGAAGCATGCGCGCCGCGATCTGCAGGACGCCGATCAGAGCACCCACCACCACGTACGGCACCATCGCGCGCATCAGGTCGGCCAGAGCGGCCGAGTCGCTCGGGGTCGCCAGCCAGTCTCCGAGCGCGTCGGCCAGCAGCCAGACCGCGAGCGATACGAGCCCGGAGACCACCGCGACCGGTCCGAGCGCGAACATCACGATGCGCCACTCCGCCCCGGCGCGGTGGAAGGCGCGCTGCTCGGCGATGAAGCGGACGATGCCGCTGTTGGTCCCGAGCCGGAGCACCTGGGTGAGGATCGTGAAGATCCCCATGGCCTGGAAGAACAGACCGGTCCCGTCGGCACCGAGGGTGTTACCGACGATCGCGGTGAGCAGCAGGGCGGCGAGGGCGGCGAAAGCGGAGCCGAACAGGCTGATCAGACCACTCTTCGCCAGCCCCTCACTCTTCATTCGCCGCCTTCGCGAACGGCGTCGGCTGTGGTGTCCAGTACGAGGACTTGCCGAGATACTTCTCCCGCAGCAGCACCGCGAGGGCGATGCCGACGAACACCAGCTGCCTGTCCAGGCCGTAGAAGATCGACAGGCCGACCGCCACGACCACACTGGCGTGGATCCACACCGCCGACAGGTTCGGCGCGTCGAACGTGCGCACCGCGCCCATCACGATCATCCCGAGGAACAGGACGAGGCCGACCAGCCCGAAGCAGAACATGGCGTTCCAGATCGCGCCCTGCGTGCCGACGTAGATCTCGCTCCATGTGCTCGGTCGTGGAGCCCCCCACCCGATGACCGGCGATTGCAGTGTCCGCTCCCAGGTCTCGGCGTAGAGATTGCCGCGCCCCTCGGTCGTGTCGACCGTCTCCTGGCGCGCCACGATCCCGTCGAGGAACCCGGAGAGGAAGAGGATGACGGCCGCGGCGATGCCCAGCACGGTGACCCAGAAGAAGGCGAGGAAGCGTCCGCGGATCAGCAGGCAGAACAGGACGTAGACGATCGCGCCCGCGATGCCGAGGAACAGGCCGCGGTTCGTGGTCGCGATCGCCGGCGGGATCGCCGCGACGAGGGCGATCACCAGGAACCACATGGCGCGCGCGGTGCGGTGGCCGATCGCCGTGCCGATCGCGATGGGGGTGAGCACCGCCATCGCCGCTCCCCAGCCGTTCGTGTACGAGAACGGTGCCGACGGGCGGACGAACGGCTCGGCAGCTCCCCACGGCGTCTGGATCTCGGCGAGGGTCGGGAACACGAGCTCCGACACGTAGTCGTTGCTCGAGATCGCGTCCGGCAGCAGCCGACCGATCGTCATGGTCAGCTGCACCTCGGGGAACAGCATCCCCAGGTAGCCGCCCACGATGACGAACAGCCAGATGAAGGTCAGCCCGTTGAAGATGCGCTTGGGCGTGAGCGAGCTGCGCGCGTTGACGATGTAAACCATGATGATCGCCAGCGCGAGGAACTGGCTGATGCGTACGCCGAGGCCGACGCCGCGACCGAGCTGATCGATCATGAGCGCCGACGGGATCATCCACAGCACGAACCCGATCCACGGCAGGATGCCGGGGACGATGAGGATGCGCCGCCGCATGATCAGCAGCGCCACCATGGGCACCGCCATGATCACCGAGGCGAAGGGCAGCATCCCGAGGAGCCAGAACAGCGGGTAGCCCCACAGCACGGTCAGCACCGGCCAGGCGGGCAGCGATCTCGGCTCGACCTCCAGGCTGGGGTCTTGACCGGTCGCTGCGATCAGCGAACGGCTCGGTGAAGAGATGAGTGCCATGCGGATGCGTCCAGGTTCAGAGTGCGGTCAGCTGCGTGTACTTGCGGCGGAGCGAGCCGGCGAAGATCAGCACGTGCCAGACGAACAGTGCGGTGTAGAGCACCGCGAACGCGAACGGCAGTCCGATGAACGCCAGGACGACATACGTCGTGGAGGGATCCTGAGGCTGCTTGACGAACGACTCCAGGATGCCACGGCGTCCGTCGTCCGGGGAAGGGGGAGTCTTGGGGAGGAGCTTCTCGGCGAGGAGCTGGGAGAGGAACCAGCCGGACACGAGCACCGAGAACAGGCCGGCGACCAGCACCAACCACGGCCACGCGTCCGTGCGGAGCAGGTGCACCGCGACGGCGATGTGCACGAGCGGGGCCCGCACACCGTCGACCACGTGATCGAGCCACTCGCCGGCGGGGCCGCCGCGCTTCTGGATGCGCGCGAGCTGGCCGTCGGCGGAGTCCAGGATGTACCCGATCAGGAGGAGCACGGCGGCGAGCGGCCCCGCCCACCACGCGGTGACGCCGGCCAGCACGACGACGGCCGCGAGGCCGAACAACGCGCTGACCGCCGTGACCCCGTTGGGGCTGGCGCCCCAGGTGGCGGCGACCACGGCGGCCCTGCCGCCGAGCGGTCGATTGATCCAGCGCAGGTACGCGGGAACGCCCGCCCCCGCTTTCTGTGCGGAGGCGAGCGCTCGACGCGCGTCTGCGTAGGAGATTTTCGTCATTTACGAGGCATGTCCAATGCGAGATCGAAGCTCAGGTCGGGAGTTCCGCGATAGTTGGCGTGCACAGACGCCGCGATCACGTTCGTCCCTTCCACGAGCAGGTTGGCGGGCACCGCGAAGGTGACCTTGTTGGCCGCAGCCGTGGTCGCCCGCGGTGCCGCCGTGGCATACGAATTCTGCGTCAGGGTCCCCGCCCCGAGGTTCGCCCGCCCGAGCTCCACCCCGTTGAGGTATACCACGACACCGTCGTCCGCCGTAACCGTGACCGTGCCGTTCGCGACGCTCGCGGCGTCCGTCACCGTGACGGAGTGCCGGAACTGCGCGCTGAGCGGCTTGGTTGCGAGGTTCGTCGGGTCGATGTTCGTCGCCGCCGTCGCGACCCCGCGGGCGAGGACGGCCGAGCCGCTCGCCCACGAGGAGGCGTCGAACGCCACCGCGTTCCAGTCCGCCGGCAGCGGATCGGCCGAGTAGCGCCACGACCAGGCCGAACCGCTCGGCACGCTGACCGGCAGCTCGTTGTCCGACGGCGGAGTCGCCGTCGTCACCTGGACCGTCGCGGGAGTCGAGGCGAGACCGCCGATCCCGACCGCGACCACGCTGTAGTCGTACGCCGTGGCGGCGGTCAGGCCGCTCTCGGTGAACGTCGTCGTCGCGGCGTCCGTCGTGCCGACCTGCTGGCCGCCCCGGCTGATCACATAGGACTGCGGGGTGGTGCCGCTCGCGGGGGCGGTCCAGGTGAGCGTGGCGGAATCGAGAGTGGTGGTCCCCGAGAGACCCGTGACCGGGTTCGGAGCCGCCGGCGCCTGGCCGCGCTCCGCCGTGAAGGCGAGGTCGAAGCTCAGGTCCGGAGTGGTGCGGTAGTTCGCGTGGACCGAGGCGGCCAGCACGTTCGTCCCGTCCACGAGCACGCCCTGCGGCACCTCGAACACGACCCGGTTCGCGGCGGCGGTCGTGTGCGACACGACGCCGTTCGCGTAGGAGTTCTGCGTGAGGGTGCCCGCGGGCATCCGCACCCGTCCGAGCTCGACGCCGTTGAGGTACAGCACCACGCCGTCGTTCGCGATGACCGAGATGCTGCCGTTCACCACGCTCAGCGCGTTCGTGACCTGGAACTCGTTGCGGAACTGCGCGCTCAGCGGCTTCGTCGCGAGGTTCGTCGGGTCGATGTTCGTCGTCGCCGACGAGACGCCCCGGCCGAAGAGCCCCTGTCCGGTGTTCCACGACGCGTCGTCGAACGCGAGCGTGTTCCAGTCGGACGGCAGCGCGTCGGACGAGTACCGCCACGACCAGGTCGAGCCGTTCTCGATGAACGTGAGCGCCGAGGCCGGTGCGGGCTGCGCGACGTAGGCCGCCGTGCTCGCGGAACGGTTGCCCGCGGCGTCGCGTGCCCGGACGAAGTAGTTCGTCGGGGTCTCCGTGATCGGCACGGTGTAGGTGGCCGATGTCGTCGACGCGATCACCCGGTTGTCGCGCAGCACCTCATAGGTCACGCCTCCGGTGTCGGTCGAGGCCGCCCAGGTGAGCGTCGCCTCGGTGCCTCCGTTGCCGGGGGTCGCCGTGATCGCGCCCGGCGTCGTGGGAGCGGTGGTGTCGCGCGGGGCGAAGCGGATGTACCCGCCCGACCACTGGTTGACCTCGCCCGCCCTGACCGAGCGGCTGAAGTCGCCGCCGGCCCACAGCACGCCGGTGCTGTCGAAGAACGTGCCCCAGGCGCCGTAGCCGGCGCGAGCCTGCACGACGGGCGACCAGGCGGCCACGAACTTGCCGGTCTGCGCGTCCCACGCACCCATCAGGTTCATCTTGTCGGCCTGCGTCCAGCCGGTGCCCACGTCACTCCACGAGTACGCGTCCTGGTAGACCCAGTGGCCGCAGTGGCAGCCGCCGATCACGAGGTTCGCGTTGTGCTCGACCGTCTGGAAGTCGCCGCCGACCTTCGTGATCGACCCGCTGACGCGCTCGAACGTGTTCCGGTCGTAGGCGAAGAGCGAGTGCTCCGAGCCGCCGAGCCACACCTTCCCGCCGGCCTCGGTCACGCCGAGCTGCCAGATGTTGCCGGAGTAGGAGCCGTCCGCGTTGAGCGTGGCCTTGCTGAACTTCGGCACCCACAGCGGGTCGACCAGCGGGGCGCCCGCGGCGGTCTGGATGGCGGCCGCGCTCGGCGTGGACGTGGTCTGCTTCATCTTGAAGTAGCCGGAGAAGTAGGTGCGGTCGCCCTGGTCGGAGGCGTCGACGGCGATCGAGCTGCCGTTGAGGAACGCGTTCCAGTTGGTGTCGGGACGACCCGTCGTCAGGTTGATGCGACCGCCGTTCCAGGTGCTCGCGCTGATGGTGGAGCCGACCGCGGTGAGGTGCGTCATGGCACCGGCGACGTAGAGGAAGTCGCCCTGCACGTCGAGGTCGCGCACGTAGGGCACGCTGCCGGTCGCCCGGTGCTCCGCGTTGACCTGCCAGCCCGAGAGCTGCCCGGTCGTGGGGTCGAGGATCGCGATGCCCGCCTGCGGGGTGCCGTTGACCGTGGAGAACTGTCCACCGATCGCGACGCGCCCGTCGGGCAGACCGGCGATGGCCTTGACCTGACCGTTGAGCTGCGGACGGAACGTGGAGACCCACTCGCCCGTGTTCACGTCGAAGGCCGCGAGGTACGGCTGCTCGACCTGACCGGTGCCGCCCTCGTTGCGCTGCACGTAGCGGAAGTTGCCGCCGACGAAGACCTTGCCGGCGACCTCGCCGAACTCGGCCACCTCGGTGTTGAGCTCGCCGCTGCTGCCGTTGGCGAAGCCGGAGACACCCCAGACGGTGGTCATGGCGTTGCTCTCCGGGATGGCCGCGACCGTGGAGGCGGGCGTGCCCGAGGCGGGCACGGCGCCGAAGTCGAGGTTCGCGAGCTTCAGCTGCGGCCGCAGGAAGACCTGCGTGAACGGCCGCGCGTAGCCCTGGCCCGACGGGGCCCACAGGTACGAGGTGGCCGCGGTGCTGCCGCCGATGCTCGAGCCGAACGCCCAGCCGTTGATGTAGTTGTGCGACGCCTGCTCACTGAACACGACGCGGCGCAGCTGGTTGTTGTTGCCGAAGTTGTTGGTCTGGCCGCCGGTGCCGGTCGAGCCGTCGAAGTTGTAGTTCTTCACGCGGTGCTCGGCGCCGAAGGTCCACACCCAGCGATCGCGCTGCGTGAACGTGAACCGGCCCTCCTGCCACGTGGTGCCGGCCGTGTTGGTGGCGCGGCGCAGGCGGATGCCGTCGGCCAGCGCGTCGACGCGGCCGTTGTTCAGGAGTCCGTCGACCGTCGCCGCCGGCAGCTGTGCCGGCTGGAACGCGTCGGTGCCGGTCGGGGTGTTGCGGATCTGGGCTGCGGTGCGCAAACCGTTGTACCCCTCCTTCCAGCCTTCGCGGCCTCGGCCGATGAGCACCCAGCCGCCGCCGGACGTGGTCTGGTCGCAGTAGAACTGCTCCGGCGCGACGAGCGCCGGGGTGACCAGCCAGTACACGCCGTCGGTGGACTGCGGGTAGTTCTGCTTGATCTCCCAGCACGACGCGGCGGCGGTCTCCTGAGAGAGGCCGTCCGGCAGTGCCGGGGGTGCGGCGTTCGCCGCGAGCGGGGTGAGCAGTGAGCCCACCAGGACGGCCGCGGCGATCATGGCGCCAGCGGCTGCGCGGGTCGCCTTCACTCTCCGCGCGGGTGCTGCAGTGTTCATGGAGTCCTTCTTCGGGTGTGAGGCTCGCCTGGAGCGACTCGGGGGTGAGTCGCTCCAGGTGCGGGTGAGCCACGTTCGGGTGTTCGAGAGATCGGCGATCCCCCGGGGGGTGTGGGGGAGGTCAGGCTGCGGGGCAGTCCTGAACGTCGGGGATCTCGTGCGACGAGATCTTCCAGGTGTCGTCCTCGAAGACGGCTCCGTAGATGTGGGCCACGGGGTGGCCGGGGTTGTACAGCGAGTCCTTGAGCGAGTTGCCCGCCGCGTCCTTCACGTCGATGTCGGACACGTCGACGCACACCTTGAGGGTGATGGTCGCGGGGGAGGACGCCAGGTCCACCGCCGTCGGGGTGACGCTCGTGACGACCGCCTTGCCCGTCTGCGTGTAGCCCAGGTCCATCTGCTCCCGTGCGTGGGACTGCACCTCGCCGAGCACCCAGCCGGTCGCGACCGCGTCGACGCCGACCGCCGAGCCGTCGCCGCGCTGGCTGACCTCGTCGAGGGCGGCGACCACGGCGTCGGCGGCCGCGGTCGCCCGCTTGACCTCGGCGTCCTGGTCATCGCTCATCGGGCCGTCGACCACCTTCGGGACGGACTTCAGCGGATCTTCGGATGCCGCCTTGTCCTCGTCGCCGTCGTCGACGGGCTTGTGGGTGGACGAGGCCGACGGCGCTCCGCCGTTGTTCGTCACGAGGGCGACGCCAACCCCTGCGGCGCCCAGCGCGAGCAGTGCCACGGCACCGATCGCGATCCATCGTCTGCGGTGCGTCGCGGGCGCCTTCTCGCCCTCGATCACCTGTCCTTCGTCATCCATCAGTAAGCCCCCTTCGGCTGGATCATCACCTTCGCGGTCCGCCACATGATTTGCAGATCATTCATGACCGACCAGTTCTCGACGTACCGCAGGTCGAGGCGCACGCTCTCGTCCCACGACAGGTCGCTGCGCCCGGACACCTGCCACAGGCCCGTGATGCCGGGCTTGATGTACAGGCGGCGGAACACGGTGCCGTCGTACGCCGTGACCTCGCTGGGAAGCGGCGGACGAGGCCCGACGACACTCATGTCGCCGGTGAGGACGTTCCAGAACTGCGGCAGCTCGTCGAGCGACAGCTTGCGCAGCACCTTTCCCACGCGGGTGACGCGGGGGTCGTCCTTCATCTTGAACAGAAGACCGGCGCCGTCGTTCTGCGCCTTGAGGGCGGCGAGCTGCTGCTCGGCGTCGGTCTTCATCGAGCGGAACTTCACCATCTTGAAGCGGCGGCCGTCGCGGCCGACGCGCTCCTGGAAGAAGAACGCGGGTCCGGGCGAGTCGAGCTTGATGAGCGCCATCAGCACCGGGGTGAGGAGGGCGATCGGGATCAGCGCGACCGTCGCGACGAAGATGTCGAGCGCCCGCTTGAGCACGTGCACCCCGCCCTCGTACGTCGGGATCTTCACCTGGATCAGCGGCAGGCCGTCGACCTGACGCAGCGAGATGCGAGGACCGGCGACGTCGGTCAGTCGGCTCGAGAGCACGAGCTCGGCGGCGGTGCCCTCGAGCTGCCAGCTGAGCTGCTTGACGAAGTCGGGGTCTCCATCGGGACGGCTCGCCACGATGATCGTGTCCGCCCCGAGCTGGGCCGCCGCGGCGGCGACGCTGTCGAGATCGCCGACGACCGGGTAGATGCTCTCCCCGATCGCGAACGCGCCGGCCTTGCGATCGACCAGCGTCGTCCCCACGACGTGGTAGCCGTTCTCTGCGCCCTTCTGCAGAGACGTGATCACATACTCGACGTCTTCGGTCGCGCCGACCACCAGGGTGCGCGACGCGTACTGGCCCCGGATCCGGCGGCGCTGCAGCCACCGTCTCCAGGCCCAGCGCGCGCCGAGCAACCCGAACGTCCCGACAGGGAGCGCGACGAGGAACAGCGGCTGCAGTCCCTCCCACGCCAGCAGGACGCCCGCGATAGCGGTGATGCCGAATGCCAGGCCGCTGGCGTGTGCCACGCGGCGGTATTCCGTGGCCCCGGAACCGAAGATGGCGGCGTCGCGGGTGTTGAGCGCCGACAGCATCAGATACCAGGCGAGGCTGAGCAGAGCAGCGTTGCGCCCCGCCTCGATCGCCACGACGCCGGAGTTCAGCTGGACCGCGACCGTCAGAGCGACGGCGATCAGGATGACAGCCGCATCCGTGATCCGCAGCCGCATCCGATAGTGACGTTCCCACTGCCGACGCCGTTCCAGCGTCGCCGAAACGCGCGGCGTGGTCGCCGGGCGCGTGGACGACGTGGTGGCCCGCGGAGCGGTGGCCGGAACGAATCCCGTGCGAGAGATGCTCAGAGCATCCTCGACGGACGTCATGCCGAGGCCCCTTGAGCCGTGAATGTACGCAGAATTCCCCAGTGCGACATTGATTTCCCCAGTTTGATATCCCCAGACCGTGAACCCCACGTTCACGGCAGTCGTCTGCGTCCCGACCCCTCGGGTCCTGCTGGAACTCCGTGATCCCACATCTCGGAGTCGAAGGCGCCGTCCCAACCGGCGGCTTCGTGCAGCAGGCGCTGCAGACCTGGAACACTGTAGCGGAACCGGCTATGAAACGGAAGACAAATCCGGGGAATGGATGAAACCCCGTCGCGGGTGGTGCGCGGTCGGGCGCGGCCCGGGCGCTATCCTGACGCCGTGACGGCGCCCCCACCCTCTCCTCGTTCTCGCCTGCGCACCATGCTGCCCCGTGACCCGGCGCAGCCGCATCGCACCGCGAGCACCCTCGAGCTGTTCTTCGACCTGGTGTTCGTCGTGGCCGTGAGCATCGCCTCGTCGCAGCTGCACCACGCCCTCTCCCACGGGGACTTCGTCCACGGCATCACGTCGTACGCGATGGTGTTCTTCGCGATCTGGTGGGCGTGGATGAACTTCACGTGGTTCGCCACCTCGTTCGACACGGACGACTGGCTCTACCGCGTGACGACGTTCGTGCAGATGGGCGGGGTGCTCATCCTCGCGGCCGGTGTGCCGCGGGCCTTCGACGAGGGCGACTTCACCGTGCCGGTCATCGGGTACGTCGTGATGCGCGTGGCCATGGTCGCGCAGTGGCTCAGGGCCTCACGGTCGGCCGGTGCGCTGCGCTCCGCCACCCGCCGGTACGCGTCGGGCATCGCCGGGGTGCAGGTGCTCTGGGTGCTGTTCCTCCTGATCCCGACGGGGCCCGCCCAGCTCGTGGCGTTCGTGGTGTTCGCCCTCATCGAGATCTCCGTTCCGGTGTTCGCCGAATACCGCCGGCAGACCCCGTGGCACCGGCACCACATCACAGAGCGCTACGGGCTGTTCACTCTCATCGTGCTGGGGGAGAGCCTGCTCGCCTCGGCGAACGCGATCATCGACGCGCTCGACGAGGTCGAGGCGCTCGGGCCGCTGATCGCAATCTCGGTGCTCACGCTGGTGGTCACCGCCTCGCTCTGGTGGATCTACTTCTGGCCGCCGCATCACCGCGCGATCACCTCGTTCCGCCGGTCGCTGCGGTACGGCTACACGCACTACTTCGTGTTCGCGGCGGCCGCCGCCTTCTCGGCAGGCATCGAGGTGGAGCTGGACGTGCTCACCGGTGAGAGCCACCTGTCGGGCATGGCCGCTTCGTTCACCGTGACCGTCCCCATCGCGGTGTTCCTCCTCGGCGTCTGGTGGATCGCGATCAAGGAGAACGCCGACCGTGTGGTCAACACGGTGGTGCCGACCGGAGCGGCACTCGTGCTGTTGGATCCGGTGCTGCCGGTCCCGGTGACGCTCACCGCACTGATCCTGGCAGCCGTCGTGGTCGTGCTCGTGCTCCGACCGCCGGTCACGCGCGAGGCCGAGGCGCCGGTGGGGACGTAGGCGCCGCGCCGCTCAGACGCAGGCGGCGAACAGGGCGAGGCACTCCTGACGCAGTCGCGAGATCGCCTCCGCGTCGCCGCGCAGATGGCGGATGAGGGCGTTCTGGAGCATGCCGTCGGTCAGGGCGTACGCCAGGGTGGCGTCGAAGCGACACGGTTTCCCGGCGAGTTCCGCGTAGCGCGCGAGCACCTCGCCGATCGCCTCCTGCAGCATCTGCTCGATCTGCTCGATCGTGTCGCCGAAGCCGGACTCGAACAGTGCCTGATTGCGCAGGTCGTACCAGAGGCGGTGCAGCGACGCGTCGTCCTTCAGGCTCCTGGCCATCTCGTCGGCCACGCGCCCGGCGAGCTCGTCGGGGGTGGTCGCCGTCTCGATGATGGCGGCGTAGCGCTCGGCCGGCTGGCCGCGCGAGATGCGGACGGCCTCCGCGATGAGGTCGTTCTTGTCGGTGAAGTAGTAGTGCAGCGAGCCGTGGGAGAGCTCGGAGTGCTGGGCGATCTCGCGCAGCCCCGTGCGGGCGAACCCGCGTTCGGCGATCGCCTCCAGCGCGGCCTCCGCCAGGCTCCGTCGACGGAGGGCGAACTTGTCGGTTCCGGCGCGCTCGGCCCTCTTGATCGCTGTGTTCATCGTCTCGTCTCGACTCCGTCCCTGCGTTCGGTATCGGTCATGCTAGTGGGCACCGTCGCGGATTTGAACAGTCGTCAAGTAAAAACTGGACACTCATCCAAGAAAAACTTGACACTTGACCAATCCCGTGATGCACTGGATGGATCGCGATCGTGAGCGTCCCCAGCGCCCGATCGTCGACCACGCCGCGCGCGCGATTCCCCGTCGCCCCGGCAACCGCTGCCTGACGAACTCTCGCTCGGCAGCGTGCGCGGCGGAGCGATGTCCCCACCTCCTCCGTCGCGCCCCCGAACCCGTCGTCACGGCATCTCTGCTAGACTGACGATGCAACGTGTGCGTTTCGCCCCTCTCGGCCGCCGCGTCGCCACTGATCAGGGCCCATCCACGGTTCGCGCACATCGACGCGCGCGACGCCGCCTTCGATCTCCTCACTTGCGGACCGCCCTGCGTGCCCGCCACATAGCAATGAGCATCACCATGAGCACCACCACCGTCCCTCCGTCCGACCCCCTCACCTGGAAGCAGGCCGACATCGACGTGCACGTCGCCACCCGCGGCGGCGAGTTCGCCGGCTTCGTCGAGTTCGACGGCGCCGCACACGTGCTGCGCGACGAGCGCGGTACCGACCTCGGTACCTACGCCTCGCTCGACGACGCCTGCGACGCACTCGACGCTGCGACGCGGCCCGCACCGCGCTCCGGGCTCCGGTCCGTGCCGCGCTCCGGACGCCGCCGCGTACGCCGGGCCAGGGCCTGACCACACCGACGACACGACGAAGGCGCGAGCAGAGAGCTGCTCGCGCCTTCGTCGTGTCCGGCTCTACCGCTTGCTGTCGTCGGTCTCCACCACGTCGATCGTGATCTTCTCGAGCGGGCTGTCGTCGTCGAGCTCGTCGTCCAGCACCTCGTCGCCCAGGAACGTCTCCACGACCGTCTCGGTGGCCTCCGACCCCGACTCGTCCTCGTCGTCGATCGTGGCCTCGGCGACCGCAATCGACGAGGGCAGCGCATCGTCGCTGAAGATGCCGTCGGGGCGGATGAGCTCGCGCACCTCGGCCATGAAGCTCGACAGCTGCTGCTGCTGCCAGCGCAGCTGCCGCGTGCGGTCCTCGGCGTCGTGCAGCACCGCGGTCGTGTGACCGGTGACCGCATCGACGATCTTCTGCGACTTCACCCTGGCGCGGTCGAGGATCTCCCTCGCGCGCACCTGCGCGTCCGCCTCGATCGCCTGCGCCTGCGACCGCATGAGCCGCTCGTAGTCGTCTGCCTTCGCGGAGATCCGCTGCGCGTGCTCCAGGGAAGCGGTGACCTGCTCGTTGGCATCGGTCGTGATGCGCTCCGCGTGCGCGACGGCCTGGTTGTGCAGCACCAGGAACTCCTGCTGCGCGTCGTCCTGGCGACGGGTCAGCGTCTCCTCGAACTCGAGCACGCGGGCGTTCATCTCGCGCACCTCGCGCTCCGCATCCGCCCGCAGCTGCGTGGTCTCCCTCGTGACGAGCGAACGCAGCGCCGCCGCGCCCTTCTCGGCCTCCGTGCGGATCGCGGTGGCCTCCTGCGACGCCTGGTTCACCTTCTCGGCGGCGTGCGACGCCTCCCGCTCGATGCGCGCCTCGTGGGCCGTGTACTCGGTCTCCATCTTCAGGCGCACCTGGTCGGCGTCCCGCTGGGCCTGCGAAGTGATGCGATCGGCGTCGGCCTCGGCCTCGGCGCGCTGCGCGGCGACCTCTTCGCGCGCCGCCGCCATGAGCCGGTCGGCCTGCACGGCGGCGTTCTGGATCAGCACGTTCGCCTGCTCCTCCGCGACGCGCAGGATCGCCTCGAACTGCTGACGAGACGGCGCCTCCTCGCCATCGGGCTGCGGGGTGTCGACGAGCTCGGAGGTCAGCGTGGCGACCTGCTGCTCGGCGTCGGCGGCCTTGGCGTTCGCGGCGGCGAGCTCGCTCTCCAGCGCCTCGCGCGCCTCACGCTCCTCCGCGCGGATGGCCTCGACCGACTCGGTCTCCCTGGTCTGCGTCTCGGCGAGCTGGTCGGACAGCTGCTGCACCTGCGCCCGCAGGGAGGCGAGCGCCGCGTCGACCTCGCCCTTGTCGTAGCCGCGGAAGCCGATCGTGAACGCGGCGTTCGACGCCGACGACGACTGCTGGTCGCGCGGTGCCGTCTCGATCAGCTGGTCGAAGAAGTCCGGCGACCGCTCGTCGCGGGAGCCGTCCGGGGAGTCGCTCATGGTTGGGCCTTTCTGGCGTGTCCGGACGCGGAGCGGGGGCTCCGACCGCCGAACGGGATCGCACGCACGGACGAGGAGGCCGCCCGGCGCACGTCGCGACCGTGTCCTCAGCGGACGCTGTGCCGGGCGCGACGCGGTCCTAGCCTAGTTGCGCCGGCTGTGGATCGTGAGCCCCTCTTCACACCGGGGAGGGCGGTGCCGACGGACGGTTCATCCGGAGCGCGACCAGCGGGCATTGCGATCGTCGAGCAGCGCGCCACGGACGTACGAGACCGGCGGCCCGTCGGACACCGTGATGCCCCGCGCCCCCGCCGCCGCCGCGACGCGGGAGCGCAGCTCGGTCCACAGCGCCGTGGTCTGCGGGAACCCCATGTACTCGCGGAAGGTCTCGACGCGCAGCACCGCGCCCATCGGGTCGGCGGTCACGCGCACGACGGTGTCGTCGGGGTCGACGAAGCGGATGCCGATGGCGCCGTCATCCAGCGGGAGGAAGTCCTTGCCGGCGGCCGCTGCCATCGTCAGGAGCTCTCGTGCCTCCGGGGCGGGCGCGTGGATCTGCAGCGTGCGACCGAACTCGGCGAGGGCCTTGTCGAGCTGGTCTCGCGCGAAGCGGTCGCCCGCGCGGCGTCCTGCGGCCGCGGTGCTGCGGTTCAGCCACGGGCGCAGGAAGGCGGCCCCGACGATGATCGCCAGGATGAGCAGTCCGAAGAGAAGGAGAGTGGGAACCACGACTGATCCGTGTGGGCGGAACGGCGGTCCGTTCAGCGGGGCGCGGTGAGCGCGTCCAGCACGAGCTCGCCGGAGGAGTTGAGCGCCTGCATGATCTCCTGCACGCGGTGCGGGTCGATGCGGGGCGGCTCCGCCGCGTCGAAGCCGAACTGGAGCGGGATGGCCGGGTGGATCCAGATCGTCGCGCGCTTGTCCACCCCGGCTGCGACGGGCAGCCAGGTCATCATGAAGCTCTCCTGTCGACGGAGCTTCGTGGAGATCACGATTTTCAGGTGCGCCAGGGTCTCATCCTCGATGAGAATCGGGTCGGAATGACCGTCGTAGCGGAGTCTGCCCATAGTGCTGACCGTACACCGCTCCGAGGCCCTCTGCCTCTCATCCCTGATCGGCGCAACCCCCTTCGGTGCGAGGAACCGGAGGCCTATTGTCGCCGGACAGGCGGGCCTCGGAAACGCGCAGACGGGACAGGTGACGGCAGTGACACATGAGGCGAAGAGGACGGCGCGCGTGCGGATCGTCGTGAACGATGTCGGCTTCGTGCTCGCACCCGGTGAGTCGGCGGACGGGATGAAGCAGGAGATCGATGCCGCGGTCCGGGCGGGAGGCGGGTTCGTCGCCTTCACCGTGGCGGACGGGTCGCGGGTGAACGTGCTCGTCTCCCCGATGAGTCACGTCGTGATCTCGGTCGAACCGCACGACGCCGAACCCGATGAGCCTCCGGTCGCGATCTTCCCCCGAGGCGACTTCTTCGACCACGAGCTGCTCTGACGCGGACAGCGCCGGAACCCGCCCCGACCGATCCGTCGCCCGCGGGGTGGCGTTGACGGGTATCGCGCTCCGCGCTTGGTACGGTGACCGCGGTGGACATGATGTCCCTGGGGCCGCTGAGCAAGAGAGAACGTCACGATGAAGCGCACGTCCCGCTTGCGCCTTGGCCGCATCGGGATCGTCGCCGTGCTCGCGGTGATGCTCGGCACCCTGGCTCCCGCGTTCACCACGGGCGACCCGGCCGCGGCCGCCGCGCCCGACGGCTACATGGTCTACCCGGCGTCTGGCAACATCCAGTCCAAGGTCGGTGACGGCTGTCTGGGCAACTACCGCGCCCACGACGGCATCGACATCTCACGCAACGGCGGCACCCCGATCCTGGCGGCCTACGACGGCGTCGTCCGCACGCGCACGTCGAACGGCGGATACGGCAACTACACCGACATCGAGCACGCGGGCGGCTACGTCACCCGCTACGCCCACATGGCCAGCACCGCGTGGTACCCGCCGGGGACCCGCGTGCTGCGGGGCCAGCAGATCGGCGTGGTCGGCAACACCGGCAACTCCGCCGCCTACCACCTGCACTTCGAGGTCTGGCTGAACGGCCGCGTCTACTCGCAGATCAACAACGGTTTCACGTGCCTGTCGAACGTCACGCGCGGTGCCACCATCCCGCTGTTCTTCCCCGGTCTCGGCACCGGCTCGGGCACCGTCGCCTCCGCGGACTACACGGGCGACGGCAACGCCGACGTGCTCGTGGTCGCCGGCAACGGCGACCTGCGTCTGCGCACCGGCAACGGCCAGGGGTCGTTCGCCGCGGCGACCACGGCCCTCGGACTCTGGGGCGGCAGCCGTCGCCACGTCACCCACGCCGACTTCAACGGCGATACGAAGGCCGACCTGATCGCGGCGAGATCCGACGGCACGCTCGAGTTCTACGCCGGGAACGGTGCGGGAGGATTCGCGGCCGGGACCGCGATCGGGAACGGCTGGTACGGCCTGCTGCACATCGTCTCCGGCGCCGACTTCACCGGCGACGGCAGACAGGACGTGATCGGCGTCGCCCCCAACGGGGCGATGTCGCTGTACGAAGGCAACGGCTCCGGCGGCTTCACCGGGCGCGTGACCACACTCGGCGTCGGGTGGGAGGGCTTCCACTTCATCGTGGGCGGCGACTTCGACAACGACGGCAAGGGCGACCTGATCGCCGCGTCGGACACCGGGACGCTCTACTTCTACCGTGGCGCGAACTACGGCTTCCAGACGGCTCGGGTCGTCGGCGAAGGGTGGATCGAGTTCACGGCGCTCACGGGCGGGGTCGACTACAACGGCGACCGCCGGGCGGACCTCCTCGGACGCACCCCTGCGGGCGAGGTCTACCTGTATAGCGGTCTCGGCGACGGGACCTTCGGGACCAAGACGCTCGTGGGCTCCGACTGGGGCGGACACCTCACGATCGAGTAGGGTCTGGTGCCGCGTATCGTGGGCGCATGGCGGCTTCCACGTTCGACGAGATCGTCGCGGACCTGTACGCGGCGTCGCCGGGCGACTTCGTGGCGGCTCGCACCGCTCGTGCGAAGGACACCGCGGATGCCGCCACCGCCGCGGCCGTGCGAGAGCTGCGCAAGCCCTCGGTCGCGGCGTGGGTCGTGAACGTGTTCGCTCGGGAGAGGGCGGAGCAGCTGGGGGAGGCGCTGAGCCTGGCCGCCGAGCTGCGGGAGGCGCAGGCGGACCTCGACGCCGCAGCGCTGGCGAAGCTCGGACGTGAGCGGCGCGCCCTCACGCGACGGCTGGCGCAGGCGGCGGGACAGCTCGCGCAGTCGCGCGGGGAACGCGTGACGACGGCGACGCTGGACGCGGTCGAGCAGACGATCTCCGCCGCCTTCTTCGACCCCGACGCGGCGGCGGCGGTGGCGTCGGGG
>NZ_SSDM01000373.1:0-505 GCF_004794375.1 Microbacterium sp. K35
CCGCGCGCGGCGGGCACCCGGCGCGGAGGCAGCGCGCCCGCTCGGCGCAGCGCGACCAGCTCCTGCACCCGGTCCCACCAGTCCGACTCGGCGGCGGGGTGGAAATAGTTGTCGCGCAGCCAGGCCGGGTGCGGGCGCCGGAAGCGGCCGGCGACGACCTCGCCCGCCCCGCCCAGCAGCCCGCTGCCGACGAAGACCGTGTTGAGCAGGCTCTTGCTCACCCCGAAGCGGTCGAGCGCGATGACCGGCACCCCGTGCGCCAGCGCCTCCACGGCGGCGGTCGAGCTCACGGTGACCAGCCCGGCCGCCGTCTCCAGCGCCGTGTCCATCGGAGCGTGCGAGAACACGAGGTTCCGCGGCCGCGCGGCCCCGAAGAGCCCGGTGTAGGGCTCGCGGTCGAGGTGGGTCTCCGCCTCGCCCTGTCGCGCACGCAGCTTCACCACCACGCGCCGGTCGGGGTCGGCCTCGGCGGCGCGCACCAGCAGGGCCGCGATGTCGGCCCTCG
>NZ_SSDM01000374.1:0-231 GCF_004794375.1 Microbacterium sp. K35
GGGAGCGGTGGCGGCGGGAGCGGTGGCGGCGGGAGCGGCGGCAGCGGGAACGGCGGCAGCGGCGGGAGCGGCAGCAGCGGCGGAAGCGGCAGCAGCGGCGGAAGCTGCAGCAGCAGCGGCGGAAGCGGCAGCTGTCCCAGTAGCGGCCGGAGTGGTCGCGGCGGGCGTGGGAGCGGCGGGCGTGGGAGCGGTCGCAGCAGCGGCGGGAGCGGCAGCTCATCGTCACCTACC